>JAGQPW010000260.1 GCA_020426515.1 Planctomycetaceae bacterium
TCGCTCCGAGTCGAAATGAAACTCTTTACTACAACACTTAACCCTGTTTCGAAGGTGCGCTGCCAGTAGCCGCTGCCACACCTCGGACGTTCTGCACAAAGACGAAGATGCGAAAACACGTTCTCTACGCCTACGCTGAAGGCGATGATTTTGACTTCGTGGCCGCGACGATCACTGAGCGGTTGGATGGCCTCGTCGCGAATCGAGAATGGATTTCTGGAGATGCGCGAGTAGTGAATCAGCAAAGTCGGAAAGGCGCTGAGGCAGATGGATGGGATCTCGGGATCAATCTTGAGTTGCCCGATCCTGAGAAGGAGCCCTGCGGGTGGTTTGAGGACATCGAGGAGATTGCGATCACCTGCAACGAGCTGGCCAGGGATTTAGATACGCCATTCGTCATTGGGATTTCCGATCAAGAGTCCGGGATTGCTGATGACCTTTTTGGACTTGATGGGGGCGCTATTGACGTTGAGAGGCTCAAGGCGATCATCGGAACCGAATCCCCGAAATAGCCCAAGCAGAACACGCCGGCGATGGACAAGCCCGATCCCGATTCGAGTTGATTGACATCCCTGATTTGAATCCTTATCCCCCCATCGAGGCCTCGCTCCCGGATCGGGCTGCCATGCCTCTACGTTGTGCCAGAAATGAACCGGACTGACATTTTCATCGTGGCGTATAAGAAGCACGCGGACGACCTTCCAATTCTTCACGCAAATCTCGTCCGAATTGAAGAAAGATGGATCGTAGTTTTTGAGTGGCTGGAATCGTATTGCGAACCACGATTCGTCTCGCCCAAACTGATGCGAGAGGTTCCGGAGGATTCCCTGATTCAGCTTGAGCAGCCGAACGGGCTTCATGCCCATTACTTCTGCCAGGTTCCAATGAGCTTTGGTGAGACGCTAGAATTTGCTCCAGATATTGACGCTGCTGATCCGTCGGAATTATCACCCGAGTGGCGCTTCGAGTTACCCAAGGGTAACTGACAGGATCTTTCGCGAAATGAAACAACCGCACAACAAGGCGGCGCATCGAACGGGCTAACGCCCGTCCGATGGCCTTCGACGTTCGGCTAAAATAATGAATCTGAATCCTGCCATTCTCGCCTCTCATTGCGTGACACGATGCTCCGTGCGATCAAGGGGAATCGTCGTTTGCACAATCATTGTCTTGATCGGACTCATATTCTCAAACCGAAGTCTCAGCGCGGATCCGCCAGAGTTTGGGTGGAATGTGGTTTTTGCCAAATCCGCAGATTCAAAAAGATTTGTCCTAATCAAACCGTTTTCGTCACGGAATAGTGGTGTTCCACACGAGTTCTCGAGTTTTGACGCGATGCTCGAGAATATCCCCAAATCTGACCATCCAAGGTACTTCTCAAATTTCGACCAAAATCCACCGGGTTTCTCGGTGGAAGGTCTCATTCTTGTCCCCTTGAGCCTTAGCGAACTCAATGCAATTGAGAAACACGTTGGAGCGAAATGCTTTCAGCGAGAATCAGACACAACGCATCCAACCCTTGAAATACCCAGCTCACCACAAACGCCGGTGAGAGAACTAAAATCAGGGCAACAAAACCGCCGAACCAGCCGCGGCTGGACAACCCGCTACACGCTCTGAGTCGGAATGATCCCCGTAACTCCAACCCTCAACCCCGTTGCGGCGTGGCGCTACCGGTAGCGGGTGCCAGCGCTCGACGTTCGCCTCAGAAATGAAGATTGCTGTTGCTGCTCTTTTGATTGCGCTTGGAGCACCAATCCAAGCGGACGATGCAGCAGATCTACTGCGATCCCGAGGCAATCACGTCGATGAAGACGACGGGAAGACAAAAGTATCCCTCGTCCCGTCAGTAGGAGATAAGAGTGTAGCGGAAGCCGACGTTCAAGCGCTCAACCGACTTCAAGGTGTCGTCGAGCTCCGGATTATTGCTTCAGAGGGGATTTCACCCACAATATTCGGCAAGCTCAATGAGCTTCCGGAGGTAAAACTCGTTGCGATCCACTACCGCATGCCGGAAGAATCAATTCGATTCCTAGATCGGTTTCCCAACGTCGAGATTCTGAAGTTTTGGGCAGATTCGTTTGTTTCATGCGAGGAACTTCCGAAACTTGAAAAGCTTCGAGTGCTGCACCACGAATCTACGGAAGGAGATTTCACGATGAAAGCAGTCGAGCGAATAGCCGCTTGTCAAAACTTGGAAGAAATCATCATACTCCGTCCGATTCCAGAAGAGGGAATCGGCCTTCTAAAGAATCTCCCCCACCTCCAAATCCTAGAAGTAAACGAGACCGTCTATCGAAACAACGCAGGCGAACAAGTCGCGGGTGACAAGCGGCGATAACGCCCTAGTTGAATTCAAGGTTTACATCCGCCGCTGCCACCGCTCAAACGTTCGCTGAAGAAATGAGAAAGGCAGCCCCAATCATCATGTGGTCTGCAGGTGTCCTGATTCTAGTTGTCGGCGGATATGTTTGGCTGTTTCGGAACCAGATCCTTTTCTACGAACGGTTTCCGGATACTTGGGTAAACAACGAGCGAGCGATTCAGTTATTTTTCGGCCCCGCTCAACGGATTCAAGACAGAATTGATTTTCGTGATCGGGTCGAACTGTGGGACTCACTGTGTGGTGACTGGAAGGCAATTTTCCCCGAAGAGAGCATTGCGGAATTCGAAATCACGAAAGTGGATGCCACAACCTTCAATTTTTCAGCGACCAGAGAATTTCCATACGCGAATTCCTCTGGGAACGAATTGAATCTCCGAATCGAGGGCGCTGCTGTGTATGCGGAATCATTTTCACTAACGTTGATCCCGATTGAAGGATCTCTTCTTGTTCAAGTCCACGAACTGCCTATCGACACCGAGCGCGAGCCAATCGAATTTGTCTTCGAACGGCCCTCCGAAAACGAGGCAGCGAACAAGACGAGGATCCGAAGCCCGATAACGCCCCGAGTTGATTGACTTCCGTGATTCGAATCCTTACCCTACGTTCGATATCGCGCTCCCTTATCGGGCTGGGATCTCTTAAACGTTGATATGGCTGAGAGGTTGTCAAGTGGGCAGAGGTGTTTTCATCTATCATTTCGATAGGTTCGATCTAGTTGGTGACGACAGGAGAGAGGTGAGGAACACGATGGCGGGGTGATGCGATTTCGCGCAGACGGGTAT
>JAGQPW010000261.1 GCA_020426515.1 Planctomycetaceae bacterium
GTCGGACAACGCCGTGTCGGAAATCGGCCGGCAATCCATAATTCGAGGAGCAACTATCATGAAGCCAAACTATGCAATCGTCGCAAGTGCACTATTCTTGCTTGGTGTGTCCGGCAATTCGGTCCTGGCTGATGGCAAGAAGGATTGCACTACGCACCCACAGAGCGCCTGGAAGCAGCGCGCCGAAGCGGAAAGCGTGGCCAAAGCTGCCGGCCACAAGGTTCGAGGCTCAAAGGTCGAGGGCAGCTGCTACGAGATCTATGCAATCTCGAAAGCCGGCAAGAAGGTCGAGCTGTTCTACAATCCCGTCGATCTGAAGCTCATGAAAACCGTCGTGAAATAGGCGGCCGGCATGCGTGACGATCGGATCGAAATAGACGATGACCGTCGGATGACGGCTGGCGATAAGACGGCGTCACGCGCGATCAGCGTGTGGGACGTTCCCACACGCGTTTTCCATTGGCTACTCGTATGTTGCGTGGCGATCGGCTGGCTAACGGGCGGAAGCGGCAGCCGCTGGCACGAGACCATTGGCTTTATGGTTGCCGGTTTAGTTTTATTTCGACTCATATGGGGGATTGTCGGCACGCGACATGCGTTGTTCTCGAGTTTCATCTTTTCCCCATCGGCCACGTATCGCTACCTCAATGACCTGATTGGACATAGGGCGCGTCGATACATTGGCCACAATCCCGCCGGCGCATTGATGGTCTTCGCGCTTCTCGGCGTACTGGCGTCGCTTTGCGCGACCGGGATGATGATGCAGAGCGATGCGTTTTTTGGAGTGAGCTGGGTCGAGCGCACTCACAAGGCAGCGAGCACTATTCTGATTTGCCTGATACCGTTGCATGTTGTCGGCGTGTTCATTTCCAGTGCGCTGCATCGCGAGAACCTTCTCTTTGCCATGCTGAGTGGGCAAAAGCCGATCGCGACCAGGACTGACCGAGAGACTTCGGTCCGATCGCTTCGGTTGCGCGACCAAGTGCACGGCACTCACGGGTTCATAATTCTGTTGGTTGGCGTTGCGATCGGCGGCGTCTACGGCTGGAATTCCACGAGCGGTCGCCAGACAATAGTTGAAGACCAGCCACCCGCAGAGACACTTCCGTCAAATCAGGAGCGACAACTCGCACAGGATATCCGTGAAACGGCCCCTATAGGTGAACGCCAGGACTATGTCAGCGGCGGGCCGGCTGTCGCATCGCGCACCTGGATGATTTCGAGCGGGGGACGTCTCTACGACAACTGGTTTCGGTCTCTCGGAAAGCCGCCACCGACCGGCCGCCATCCCTCATGGCCGCATGAACTGACCCGGACGAGCGATGCCGACACTTGGCGATGCAAAAGCTGTCACGGATGGGACTATCTCGGGCGCGACGGACAATCAGGAATAGGAGAGCAGCCCAGTGTGGCACCAGGTATCCGTCGGATGCGCGGGCGGGCGCCGAGCGAAATCATCTCAATTCTCGGTGACAAGACGCACGGCTTTTCGGACGAGTTCCTGCCGCCTCACGCCAAATTGCGCACCGCGATGTTCGTGGCCTACGGTCAGCACACGATCTCGCGGTACATCTCGCACGAGGGCAATGTCCTCGGTGACGCGGAAAAGGGCCGGCCGCTGTTTCAGACGATATGTGCCGCGTGCCACGGTTTCGATGGCAAGACACGCAAACTCGGTCTGTCAGCAAATCGGCATTACAAAGGCGCGCCGCTTTTCGTCGGGACAAAAGCGAATGGGAATCCCGTCGAAGTTCTACACAAGATCCGTAATGGACACCCGGGTGCGATCATGGTGTCGATGCGCGGCTTCCCAATGATCTATTCGACGAGGCTGCTGGCCTACGTTCAAACGCTGCCGAAAGAATGAAACGGAGCGGGGTGATGCACGGGACGCATTACTACACTGATATGGAGCTTATCCGTCAACTCTCCGAGTGCTTTCCGAGACCATAAAGTCTGTCGGCCTCGGAACGGCACTCGGTCGGTTCTACTGTATGTTACTTGCTCCAGTAGCTCTATCTAGCGCATCATACAAGCGAGGACGAGTTGCCCAGCTTTCCGGATGGCGACCCGAGCCCTTTGCCCAATCGTCGGGAAGTTGGGCGGGAAGGCCGTGGCATCATTCTGCCGCGCGAACGTATCGAAATTGACGTCGAAGAAGAGATCGCCGTTGATATCCTGCCTCAGTTCCGGTCGCGCGACCCTTACGCCGGCGACAATTACGGCAAGGCGATCACCGAGATTGAACTGGCCGCGAGGTGCAGCCTCGAATTCCACACTGAATTTCCGGCGACGCAATTGGTTGTTGCGAAAGCGCTCTCTGTAGTCAGCGCTCATAGAAATGTCGCCGGCACCTGAGGCTGCGCATTCGATCTGACGCAATTGAGCATGCGCAGGTGCACTGAGGAGGGCCGTGCCAAGAAAAAGCGCTCCCGCTACCGGTCCTATTTTTGCCAAGCGGATATTCATCAAAGTTCTCCTGTTGAGTGTTCGACTGGATTGCCGAGAAAAACTTGAAGGTGGTCAGTCGTGGAAGGCCCACCCGTTCATCGTTCGAGGCCGATGGCGCAGAGCAAATCGGCAATAAAGTAAGGCGTCATGGACGCCGATGGGTCTACGGACCTTTGGACGTCGATTGCTCGGACTAAGGTCCGAAATTCGATAATGAGTGCCAAGATCGAGAAATTTCAGGAGGCAAATTTTGAGGTGTAGCCATAAATTGCGTGTCCCGACCGCCGCTATTTTCGTCGGTTGGATCCATGCACGCGACTATGCTCTGATGAACCGCGCGATTGGCCTTGGTCCCTCGCTTTAAGCATCGATCGATTAGCCAGTATGAGACCGGCAGATTGCTTGAAGGCTTGGTTGGTTTGAGACCACGAGCCGCTTGTTCGGACTCGTTCCGACTGCGCCGCAGTATTGATGCTGCAGCGAGAGGCCACTATTGGCCCTTAGCCCCGAAAAGAACGAAAAAAGTCTCGGAGGTAAGGCCGCCCCCTGACATAAAAATCAGCGCCCTCGGTTAATTATATGCCGCAAACCAGTTAGCAGCTGCCTTCGATCTCATCTGCCACAGCAGTGTGGCGCTTGGGCAAAGAGTCTGTTTCGGGTTAACGGCCGCTATCCG
>JAGQPW010000262.1 GCA_020426515.1 Planctomycetaceae bacterium
GATCACATTGCCAATATTGACCCAATATTGGTTCGATATTGGAAAATGATACTGATGCGAATCCGTATGTGACTTTTCAAAGTGACCGGCGGATTTCGAGTCTCTGCTGCGAGTAACTCCTTAGGAGGGCATGCACGACGTCAACGCGACGCGGCGGCCCCGGAAGAACCTGAGGAGTCACATGAGCATTTCACCGTTTGGCATAAAGCACAGAGGCGGCGACTGTTACGCCACCTGGTACGCCCAGAAGAAGGCTGCGGAACTCGCGGGGAAGTACGGTTTCGCCGAGGACGAAGACGAGGATCTGGTCCAGGAATTGGCCCTGCATCTTTTGTGCCAATGGCCACAGTACGACCCGTCCAAAGGGAAGCCGACGACGTTCATTCAGAACGTCATTGATACCAAAATCTGCGAGCTGATCCGCGATCAGTGTGATCCCAAACGGGACTTTCGACGCCTTCGATCGCTTTCGGATGTGAGCGATGCCGCCGAGTACGGGCTGCTGGATGGCGTTCGCGGTCAGCCAGAAGTCGGCGATCACGACCTGGTCGATCTGCAGAGCGACCTCGCGGACATCACTGCCCGCCTGCCCGATGAACTACGGCAGATCGCGGATCTGCTGAAAACGAAGTGCCCCAATGCCGTCGCTCGGGAACTGAGCATTCCGGAATCGACCGTGCGGAAGCGCATTGGCCAATTGCGCGAGCACTTCGAACGGGCCGGTTACGGCGACGCCTGACGCCCGCTCCTTTCAGATGCCCATTCTTCACGAGGTTATTCGATGGAATTGATGAGTCGCATTCAGACCGGTCGGCAGCAGGCCCCCCGCCGAGTCATGCTGTACGGGGTCCACGGGATCGGGAAGGCGCAGCCGTTGACGGCCAATATCCTCACGCCGGACGGCTTCGTCCCGATGGGTGATTTGCAGGTCGGCGATCTGGTGATCGGCTCTGATGGCCGGCCTTGCCGAGTGCTCGGGGTTTATCCGCAGGGAGAAAAGGAGGTGTTTCGCGTCACGTTCCGGGACGGATCGTCGACGGAGTGCTGTGACGATCATCTCTGGTTCACGACGACGTTCAATGAACGCAAGCAGGGGCTGAAGGGTGCAGTCCGGACGCTGCGGGACATTCGTGGGTCGCTGCGGTATGGCACGCACTTCAACCATGCCGTCCCGCGTGTCCAGCCAATCGAGTTGGCAGCCAAGGTGCTGCCGGCGGACCCGTGGCTGCTGGGCATGTACCTTGGCGACGGCCACACGAGCACGAGCGTCATCATCACCAACTCGGAACCCGACATTCACGAGCGGATTCGCGAAACGGTGGCACTGGACGGCGACCAGGTGGTGCTGTTCGACGAAATCCACCTGCGAATCGTCTCTGCGGACGGTCGCGGGACGGCGTTCAAGGCGGCTCTTGATCAGCTGGGGCTGTCGGGACGGGCGTCGGAAGAGAAGTTCGTCCCACAGGTATACTTGCATGGCGCGGTCGAGCAGCGATTGGAGATTCTGCGCGGGCTGATCGATAGCGATGGCTATGTCGTCTGTCCGGGATCAGTCGAGTACACGACGGTCAGTCAGCGTTTGGCGGACGACTTCTGCTTCCTGGTCCGCTCGCTGGGTGGTTCCGCGAAAGTGACAACCAAACAGGGGTCGTACAAGAAGTACGGGGTGAAACATCTCTGCCGGTTGGCGTACCGCATCCACGCTTCGTTCCCGGAAGGAATCAGGCCGGTCTCATCGGCCAAGCATCTCGCCAAATGGGGAACGCCGGAGTGGCACATCCTGCACACGATCCGCAGCGTGGAGCCGGTCGGGAAGAAGGAATGCCAGTGCATCCGCATCGATGCCCTCGATTCGCTGTATGTCACCGATGACTTCATCCTGACACACAACACGACGTTTGGAGCGATGGCTCCCAGTCCGATCTTCATCCAGACCGAGGATGGCCTGGCGAACATCGAAGCCCCCCGGTTTCCGCTGGCGGAGTCGTTCGAGGACGTGATGGCGGCGATCATGGCGCTCTACTCGGAGCCGCATGATTTCCAGACCGTCGTGGTGGATTCCGCGGACTGGCTGGAACAGCTGATCTGGAAGGAAGTCATCCGGCGGCGACCGACGACGGATCGCGGCCGGGACATCACGTCGATCGAGGATTACGGCTTCGCCAAGGGATACACGTATGCCCTGGAACCGTGGCGGGAAGTTTTGGATGGCCTGAACGCTCTCCGCAACGAGCGGGGGATGATGGTGATCCTGATCGCTCACGCCAAGATCGAGCGATTCGAGAATCCCGAAACCGATGCCTACGACCGGTACTCACCTCGACTGAACAAGCATGCTTCCGCGCTGATCCAGGAGTGGTGCGACGAGGTGCTGTTCGCGACCTACAAGGTCCACACCAAACAGACCGAGGAGGGGTTCGACAAGACCCGCACCCGCGGGATCGGCACCGGTGACCGGATCATCCGCACCACCGAACGCCCGGCGCACATGGCGAAAAACCGGATGAGCCTCCCGGAAGAGATGCCGCTCGACTTCCGCGTCTACGCCGAGCACCTCGGCTCCGCCGGCTGACCCGTGACCTCTGTTTACCTGCAGCGCTCCCGCTGCGTCCTGATCCAACCTTCAACTTCCACCTGAGGACTCTCACATGGCTGACCTGCGGGGCTTTGACGCCCAGACCGTGGAACCGAACGATTCGTTCGATCCGATCCCCAACGGCGACTACCTCTGCATCATCACGGCGTCGGAGATGAAGCCGACCAAGGCGGGGGACGGCGCCTATCTCGAACTCGAGCTGCAGGTGATCGAGGGACCGTACCAGGGACGGAAGCTCTGGGATCGGCTGAATCTGAACAACGCCAACGACACCACGGTCAAGATTGCCAAGGGGACGCTGTCGGCGATCTGCCGGGCGGTCGGCGTGCTGCAGCCGAAGGACAGCTGCGAGCTGCATGACATCCCGCTGCTGGTGAAGGTCGCCTGCAAGAAGCGGGACGACACCGATGAACTGACGAACGTCATCAAGAGTTACAAGAAGCGTGATGCCGTGGCCGCAGTGCCCGCATCCTCTCCGGCTCCGGCC
>JAGQPW010000263.1:0-1366 GCA_020426515.1 Planctomycetaceae bacterium
AGCGGCCGAAAGCGCACCATCACGCTGCAACAGGTCGGCCAGCGCCAATCCGGCAAAGCTGCCCAGACCAGCCTGGATGAAGGAGCGACGGGATCGCTGATGGAGATTAGTCGACATAAGTCAGTGCACTCGTATTCAACAGGACACGGGCAAACGTCGCAGCACCCTGCGTTTGCATCAGGTCAAGCAGGATGCCCCGCTCATTGTCATCCGGAGATCGTCCCCAGGCCAGCTGACATCCCAGATCCACCTGCTTTGCAGCATCGTCGGCCGAAGCTTTCTGAAGCCGCTCGGCCAGATGCCGCGACATGACTCCCACCAGGGGATTGTTCCACTGCGTGAGAGCCTGGATTGCCGTTGTGGATTCATCACGCATCGGCACACTCATCGATGGATCGGCACAGTCCAGAGCGGTCAGCATGGGTTGAGGCTGAGACCGCACAACGAACCGATAAATCGTTCGCCGATGGGATGCCGGACTGTCGGGATTGTGCAAGTGGTATTCGTAGTGGGGTGAGTGCTGAGGCTTCTCAATGACGAAGTCTTGGAAACTCGGGCCGCCTCGCTTGTTCAACTGCAGCGTACCGCTGATAGCCAGCACCGAATCCCTCAACTCCTCGGCCGACAGTCGACGGCGGTTGAAACGCCACAGGTACGAATTCCCGGAGTCAATGAGCAAGTTTTCCGCATGGCCGTCGGAACTGCGGCGGTAGGCCTGACTGTTCACAAGCAGGCGCACGAGCGACTTCACTGACTGCTGCGGATCATCCCGCAACCGGGCGGCCAGATAGTCGAGCAGTTCCGGGTGCGTCGGTTCCATCCCCATGCGGCCGAAATCGTTGGGCGTTCCCACCAGTGGGCGACCAAAGGTCCACTGCCACACGCGATTGGCCATCGACCGCCAGACCAGAGGATTGTCGGCCCGCGTCAGATACGCCGCAAGATCCGCACGGGCGGCGCCTTCGTCCATCCGGGTCTCAGGAGCCAGCACAACATGTTCTGCCATCCATAGTCCCGGAGCACCGGGAAACATCTGGTCGCCGGGTGATCGCAAGTCACCGCGATGCAGAAGATGAATTTCGCGAGGCTTGCCATCCGTCGGACGGAATCCACCTGCCGGCTTGAAACGCGTTGACGCCGCATACACGACGTCGCCTTCTGGGAACTCGGCCAGTTGCTGTTTCAGTTCTGCAATCGAAGTGTCGATCTTCGACTTTCGAGTTTCGGCTTCGGGATCACGAACTTCCGCCTCAATCGCCGCACGCTGCAGGTCGAGTTTCAAGAACTCTTCGAAGGCTGCCGGATCACTGACTTCCCGGTGAAAGATGCCATCAGTCAGATTCTTCCGTCCCCAGCGTACCGGGGC
>JAGQPW010000263.1:1415-1880 GCA_020426515.1 Planctomycetaceae bacterium
CCCGAGGCATCCTGCAACACCTGCAGTTCACCAAGAGCAAGGATGTAATCGTTCTGACGGAGGGCCAGCTTCGTTGCCGTGAGTCGCACATAACGAATCGGTGCTCCGCCAACATCGGCCAGAACCGGTCGAGAACGAGGGTTTGGCTGATCCTCGCTCGTGGCATCCAGCACGCACCGCACAGACTCGTCTTCGAACTTCTCGTCCGTCGACACCTCGACGCGAAAGCGTACCGGAAAGCCAAATCCGGCCCCGATGTTGTTGTACATGTCAAAAGCCGGCATCAGACGCACTTGTGAGACCGGCTGCGGTTCACCCAAATCCACCTGCACCCATTTCGTGCTCTCCGCCTTGGGGACGATGCTGCTGTGATACCCGTATTCTGGCTTCAACTCCGAGGGATGCAGCTGCTTCAACTCGGCAATCCGCTTGTCGATGTCGGATACCCGAGAGCCGAGTCGCCGG
>JAGQPW010000263.1:1889-3039 GCA_020426515.1 Planctomycetaceae bacterium
TTCAACTCCGAGGGATGCAGCTGCTTCAACTCGGCAATCCGCTTGTCGATGTCGGATACCCGAGAGCCGAGTCGCCGGGCATAGTCGGCATCAATTGATTTTTGCTCCGCCTGCAATTTTTCCATGCTTGCCACGAGCAACTGCTTTTCTCGCTCTTGAGCGGGCGACAGCCCCTGATAGACCCGGTCAGCACGATCCACGGCGGCAAACACAGCATGCAGGCTGTAGTAATCCTCCATGCGGATGGGATCGAATTTGTGGTGATGGCACTGAGCACATTGAACCGTGGTGCTCATGAAGACATTGAACACGGCGGAGAGCATCTCATCGCGGTCCAGGTGCTTGGCAATGCGACCATCCAGCTTGCCTTCTCCCACTTCAATGTGGCCAATCAAGTCCCAAGGCCCCGCGGCGAGAAACCCAAGTCCCAGTACACCGTCAGGTTCACCGGGAAACAGAATGTCTCCGGCCACCTGCTCCTGCACAAAACGGGCATATGGCTTGTCCTCATTGAAGCTGCGAATCACATAATCACGATAGGGCCACGAGTTCATGCGTGGCTTGTCCTTGTCGTAGCCATGTGTTTCGCCGTACCGCGACAGGTCCAGCCAGTGCTGACCGAATTTCTCACCAAACGCCGGGGAGGCCAGGAGTCGATCAACGAGCGCCGACCAGGCAGCCTCCTGATCCTTCTTGTTCGCTGCCAGGAAGTCCTCAATCTCATCTGGCGTTGGAGGCAGCCCGGTTAGGTCGTAAGTCAGCCGTCGAATCAGCGTACGCGCATCAGCCTGATGGAGTGGAACCAGCTGTTTTTCTTTTAGCTTGGCGTCAAGAAACGCATCAACGGGATGGGTGGCATCGCCGTCGGGAATTTCGGCCGCGATGAGTGGATTCAGCGACCACCAGGACCGGTCATCGACCGCCGGCTCTTCCAGTTTCACTTCGGCTGGCCACTTCGCTCCCTGTTCAATCCAGCGACGCAGCAGTTCCACCTGCATGGACGTCAGCGGTTCCCCCTTTTGTGGCATCTCGGGTCGCTTGCCGTCGATCGATGTCACCAGTTCGATCAGGTAGCTTCCATCGGGATCGCCAGCCACCACGTAGCCATTCTCCTCCAGATGCTTGAACGTGGTGAGGGAGAGATCGCCCT
>JAGQPW010000264.1 GCA_020426515.1 Planctomycetaceae bacterium
TCGCGGTCAATCGCGAGGTGATTGGCCAGCTGACGAACTTTTGCATCCAGTTGTTCGGGAACGGGGTCTTTCCATTCCGTGAATAACTCCGGTCGCAGGAGCACATGCGCCAACTCGTGCAGCACGATTCCGCAGAAGTCGGCTGCGAGATAACGGTCGCCGAGTTTGGACAGGATCAGATCGTCGTTGATGACGATGCACGGTCCCCGGCCTTGCCAGTCATCGCCGATCTCATCCTTGAGCAGCAGATCGAGAGTTCCGGTCGTGAAGCCAAAACAGCCACGTGCGGCGCCCAGTTTGGCGGTCAGTCGCGACGTTGGCAGCAGATAGAGTGGAACGTCCTTCAGGTCGATCGGTGCCACACGGCGGCAGAGATCGCGAGCCTGGATGAGAATCGATTCCACTCGGGAATTGGTCACGCGTCCTCCTTTCTGTTGAGGAGTTGGAGCGAGAATCGGTCCTGGTCAACATGACCGAACCGGGTGAAAGAGGGTGAAACAAGCGTGAAAGAAGTGGCAGACCGGATTCCCCAGAATCGCTTTGAGGCGGCCATCCGATGGCGGAGACTCAAGAAGCGGTAGTGCCCTCGGGTTGGTGTGTCACAGCCGAAAAATCGCAATCATTTACGCTGACTGCCACAGAGTTTTCGCCGCAACCTCCGACACCTAAACATGTTGCCACGACCCTCCAAAAAATCCGGACAGTCGAAAGAAAGTGTGCCTAAGACCGCGACGGTTCCCCGTGGGATCTCGCGAGAGACCGTTTTTTCCAAGTACCTATGACGAGCCAGGCGGCAGTCGGTGGTGGGACGGACGGCCGCTTCGCGGCCTGTCCCACCACCGACTGCACCATGCCAACTGGCCACCTGCCCCCTCTCAATTGGCTAGTTGGCACCTTCGGGGTTTGGCATGACGTAACCCGTTGGTATCAATCACTCTTCCCGAAGGTGACAGGCAAGGTGCCAACTGGCATCTTCCAAGGTGACAGCCTCACTCGAAGGTGCCAGTTCAAGGGAAGGCTGTCATCTTCAGAGAGAGTGTTATTTAGTAAGGGCTTACGACGACTCTCTCTCCGAAGATGCCAGTTCACGAGTGGCAGGGGGGGCTGTCAACTTCGGTGCGGGTGAAAAGAGTGTTGGTGAACGGTCTGCTGGCAACGACCAGAGCCACGGACCGTTGAACTCGCCCTTCTTTCGTTCACCGCCGATTTCGGAGAATGCTCGCTGCACCGTTCGCTTGGTGAACCCGCAATGCTCACCCGCTTCGATGACCTCGGACGCAGGCTTTGGTCCGTCGGCCAACTCTTCACGCAGCCATTCGGCAGCCTCGCGGCGCTCGGAGCCGCGTGAACCAGAGCCATTGTTGGTTCGCATCTCAGCAGCGAACGCATCGTCAGCGTGCATGCGGACGGGATCGAGTTCCCAGACGACTTTGCCTTCGACGATGCGATAGGCCAGGCCATCCGGGTCTTGAGCCAGGTTCAGCTTGGCGGGGAGGAACAGCCGGCGCTGAGGATCGTCCTGATCTTTCACGATGGCCCACACCGCTCGCGATGCGGCCGCGAAGGCCAGCGATCCCATCGCCCGATAGACCGCCTTGGCTCCCCCAGATTTGCTCAGGTGCGTCACCGCCAAGATTGAAAGATCGAACCGGCTTGCGATCTCTGCCAATGGTGGGAGCAGGCCGCGCACCTCCGAGTTGTTGTGGGAATCAACCTTGCCGGTGTAGGCCGAGATCGGATCGATAATCACCAGCCGCGTGCCGGGATTCTGCTCGATGACCTCAACCAGCCTGGGCAGATCCTGCTCCAATGAGAAATGCCTCCGCTGGCCCATGAATGAGACACCCTCGACAATCAGGATGTTCGTGTCGTCAGCGCCGGCCTTGTCCAATCGCGGAGCAATCGTGTCACCAAGATCGTCTTCGGCATTGAACAACACCACGCCCGCTGGAGACTGTGGAAACAGTGGCATGTCCGGCCAGGGTGATCCGGAGGACACACGGGCCGCGATGTCGAGTGTCACAAACGATTTGCCGAGTCCGGGATCACCAGCGAGCAGCGTCAGTTTCCCGAGCGGTATCCGTCCGGGCCAGAGCCAGGTGAGCTGTTCACGTTCCACGTTGGTGAGTCTCCGTGTGATGGCCAGCGGCTTTTCAGGCTGAGCTTTGGCTGGTTTTTGTGCTGGTTGAATCACGGGTTCGCCTCGGAGCAGTTGCCTCTGAACCGGAGTGAGGAAGTCGTCTGGTCCGGTCGGTACATCCCAATCGTCAGGAATGATGGGCCGCTTGGCCCACGCTTCCACGTCGGCCAGCCAGGGACGCATCACCTGATCGAGAACCTCCTCATCGGAGTAGCCGACATCACCGAGCAACCACCAGTATTGCTTGGCCAACTCCAGTGCCTGCACGCGACCGCGAGTTCGTGAGGCTTCGATCTCATGCCCCTCGCGATAGACAATTTGTTCACTGTCCATCGAGGGATCGCCGAACATGAACGACGAAGGGACGAAAACCTCAGCCTCGCGCCGGACACGCTTGCGTTCCTGCCACGCTTCGTCGATCGACTCGGGATCGGGCATGTCCCACGTCACGACTTCGCGGGCAGCAGCGAGGTACGACTTGCGGTATTCACGCTCGGCGTCTTGCAGCAGTTGCGTCTTCGGCGGTTCGCCGCTGTCGTTGTAGAACTGCACCGTGTCAGCAGGCAGATTGATTTCCAACGCGTTGCTCCTTTCGAGGTTGGCGAATCGATCGCCCTCTATCGTTAGAGTTCCCATGTTTCGCACAGTTGGGTGACATAGAATCTGGGTTCACCGCTGCCAAATGATGAACGCGATCGCTGAGCCTCGACAATCCTTGTGCCGATCGGTCCCGAAGACTTGAATCGTGTCTTCGGTCGCGACAGCCACCACGTGTCCCAATTCAATGCCAGCATTGGCCGGATACACAGACTCGTGTTCGCAAACAGGGCAGATCAGTTGCGAGTTCTGGGTTCTGAAGATTGCACGTGAGCCAGCGATG
>JAGQPW010000265.1 GCA_020426515.1 Planctomycetaceae bacterium
TGGAACATGGCACACATGGACCGTGACCGTTTGTCCGTTAGGAAACTGAATAATCCCTTGTTGTTACCAACTGAGGTCTTAAGACGCGGCGTCTTGTCGTGTTCCACCGACCACAGTGAATCAGCGATTCAAAAACACCTGGAAACGGTCTCCTGTGGTGCTTGCGCTTTGTTTCAACTCGGACGTTGAGCCTCCTGTATCGCTGGCGTCAGTCGGTTTGGAAACGGAACAATCCCTTGCTGTCGCCAACTGATTTCTAGAGACTCGGCGTTCTGTCGGGATTCACTGATCATCCTGAATCAGCGAGTCCCACACTCCTGGAATCTGCCTCCTCCTGCGTGAGTCACGGTCAAGCCGAATGGGTTCGTGAGGAAACTCCGTCGCGTCGGCGAGTCGTTTGCGTAGCAAGCGACATGACGACGCAGTGAAGGCACCAGGATCTTGACCCGCCATTCATCGCGCCAGGGCCATTTAGAACGTTGGCATCACCGGGCCGCCGCGGATGATACTGACTCGAGCAGCGACTCGGAGCGGCGGCTCCGGTGCATGCGATGGTTATCCACCGTTCGCAGGACAGGTTTAGTCGGGATGGGAAAGGTTCAGCATTTCCGTATTGTATTGTTCAGCATATTTCCACGCCCGCTCCTGAAGACGTAGATGATGGGATGATTCAAATGCATCTGTTGTTCCAGTTAATACCCAATAAGCTTTTGTTTCACGAATCGACGGCCAATCCGATGGAGGAATGCCTGGAAACACAAGTCCGGCCTGATTGTAGCAGCCAGCGAATCGTTCGCCCTCAGTGTCGAAGGCTGTAACCGCATCAGCTCCTGGATTGTCTTCATTAACGCTGGCAAGGATCGTTTCCAGCTCAACTGAGGGAGGTTCCGTATTAGTATTGCAACCGATCGACGCCAGCAAGGCGGTGGCCAAAACAGCGGTTAGCGCGATGAGGTAGTTTGCGAGTTTCATTGAACTGGATAACGGCAGCCGTAACCGGGCGGCCGCTGTAGACTCTGTGCGCAAGACTCGCGTTATCGGCCGCTCCGGTTCACGGCTTGGTTCTGTCGCTCTCGTTGTCGTACGTGTCTTGATGTACGGACACAGCTGCCTGCATCATCCGTAACGCCGACAAGGCAAGCACGCTATCTGGAAATAATCCGAGGCACTGCTCGTAGTACTTGCGGGCATTCTCGCCGTCACCGATCTGGGAGTAACAGAACGCAGCGTTTACTAGCGCCATTTCGCGATAACTGATGGCCGTTGTCGAAAGCATCAAGATTGCGCGATACTTGTCAAGCCACAGGCGGCGCTGAAAGAATTCAAAACTACGGAGAAAGTGCGGGATCGCGTCCTCGAACTGTTGCTTCCGAACTAGGTAAATGCCCGCGCGATGGTCACCGGGAATCGACCATAGAGACAATCGTAGCAGCAGAAACAAAGCGGCACCAAGTAGGGATCCGCCTTTCGGAAACAAGTAGATTCCGCCAGCGATCGATAACGCCAGTACCGCAAACATTGGTACCGTTCCAAGTACCGACGCTTGGCGGATCATAGGTGACTTGCGCATAGGCTGCGATTTCTTGTTCGCCTCGTCGACAGAACGTTGTCGTTCACCGGGACACGGCGAACAGCGTGAATTCAAGTAGACCGGCGCACGTGGCTCCGGTGGAACGGTTTGTTATCGATAGCCTTTGTCTTGTCGGTGACGTGAAGGGATCAGAGACGTCAGTTTCGAAAAGTCGAATACGCCGGTTGCCTGTGAGCCAACATCATCGCGAAGTACAAGTATTCCGGGATAGTAGCTGATAAGAATTCGATTTCCACCATAATCGAACGGTTCACGTCGACTTGTAGAGACCCGGCGACAGAATTCGGCAACGAAGCCCAAGCCGTACTCATTGAGCATGTCTTCAATTGATACGGGGTCAAAAGACGACGGCCAACTCGATAGAACTGCCGGAAATTTCATTGAATCCACGAGATCGAAAAGTAGATCATGGCGGCAGTCCACAATGCGCGTTATCCCCTCAAAGCTGACCTTACATTGAGCGAGTGAGCGTGATAGTGGCACAATGTTGAGTCCAGCCGATTCAGTGGAAATCGTGAAACCGCCTTCAAAGTTGTGATCAAATCTCGCCATCTGTGATTCCGAGAAGATCCGAAGGCGCTTTTTGTATCCGCCCAGTGAGTTTGTGAGCGGCTGCATTATCGACTCCTCAAAATGCTAGAGCGATAACGTTTCGGTTAACCGGGCCACGGAATTCAGCGTTGGTTCAGAACCGGCAGCGCCCGTGGCTCCGGTTGAACCGTTGGTTCGCAACCTAAGGCAAACCAACGTCGAGCGTTTGCCCTGATCGCGACACGCATTCTACTGGAGCAGGCCCGTCGGATCCAAGCGACGAATCACATGGTAGTTTGAATTCATCGATCAGAACCCAGCCCTCAACACACGGTGATCGACGTCGATTCTTGATTGGAAACCACCTGGAATCGACGTGACAAATCGGTGTCCCCAACGTTCTGACAATCGGAATTCAGAGACTTTCCATCTGTCGTCCCAATCTTGAATCCCACTCAACCCACCGAATGTTCCTTTGGCAAACGTCTCCTGGTGATCGTGGAACCAAGCCGAGAGTACTGGAGTTGAGAGGGCGTCCATCTAGGTGACGCACTCAAGCGACGATGTTGACGTCGCACGCATTGGCGAGGCGTTTGCGAAGCAAGCGGCATGACAATTCGAAGGAATAGTCTCCAGCGTGCCCTTCCTATCGTCGATCCATCGAGCCACTGAATTCATGCCACAGATCGAGAAACATCGCCGAGAGTCCCGCGGACACGGTTGGCGAGTACACGCTTCAAGCAGTAATGGACCTGCGGTTGCGAACGTTTCGGTTAACCGGGCCACGGAATTCAGCGTTGGTTCAGAACCGGCAGCGCCCGTGGCTCCGGTTGAACCGTT
>JAGQPW010000266.1 GCA_020426515.1 Planctomycetaceae bacterium
GTGGTCATTGCCATCATTGCCATCCTGATTGCCTTGCTTCTTCCTGCTGTCCAACAGGCGCGTGAAGCCGCCCGACGCTCGCAGTGCAAAAATAACCTCAAGCAGCTTGGACTGGCGATCCACAATTACCACGACATCTACAACCGTTTCCCCATTGGCTCCCTTGGATTCCTGGCCAACTCATGGGGTCTGGCGATCCTGCCACAAGTCGACCATCAGGCCGTGTTCAACCAGATTACAACGGGCATCACGAGTGCCTCTGCGGTTGATGGCCCCAACGCAGCCGTCCTCGATGGCTGGGCTCCTTCGGTCTTCTGGTGTCCTTCGAGCCCTGTGAACCGCATGCACATCCGTACGACGGCAGGCAACAGCGTCAAAATGGCCACAATGTCCTACATCGGAATTTCCGGAGCGTCGACGAGTGCCACCAGTTCCTCTGATCCCACCGGAGCAGGTCGCTGCATTAGTGGAAGCCAGGGGTATGCCTGCGCGAACGGAACACTCATTCCCAATGCCAGTCTACGATTTCGCGATCTCACCGATGGGCTCAGCAATACCATCGTGATTGGCGAATCCTCCGCCTGGGGCAAGACCACTGCTGGTGCCCGAGTTGACATCCGCAGCTCGGCAGAATGGGGTGCCTGGAGTGGAGCGGCAGCACAGGACACTCCTCCTTCGAACACCTCTCCCGATTCCAGTCGCGACAACTACAAATGGAGCGCCAATCCCTATTGCCGCAACATCACGTCCATTCGCTATCCGGTTGGAACGATCACGGAATTGTCAGGCTCCGGAGGCAATCACCGCGACGGCGTTAACAACGCTCTCCACTCCATGCATACCGGTGGAGCTCATGTCCTGCGGGGCGATGGCGGTGTCGTGTTTCTCAGTGACAACATGAACGTCACTGTGCTGCGCGACATCTGTATTCGTGACGACGGCAACGTCATCAATGGAGACATTCTCCAGTAGTTCAATTGCGTTTCCACACGGGACTGCGGCAGCGCTCGCTTGTCGCTGTCCCGAAATGGCTGCGTCCATGTTGCGCACACGTGACCTGTGGCCGCTCTGGCCCTGGATTTCCTAATTCTGTCCTTCCGGATGTGATCCTCCATGCTTTCTTCGCCCGCGATGAATCGACTCTCCCGTGCTAGCCGCCTGACGGTTCCGGTTGCCCTCATGCTGATGTGGGGATGCTCGGACGCTGACTACAACCCCTGTTCGCTGTCGGGCAAAGTGACGGTTGATGAACAGCCTCTCGACGGGGGAAGTCTCCTGCTCTTGACGGAAGATGGTCAGGTGTCCGGAGCACCGGTCAAGGCTGATGGGACTTACACACTCGAATGCAAACCCGGCACCTACAAGATTGCCGTTGCACCACTCGAAGTCATCGTCGGGGCGGATGGCGTTCCCCTCAGTGGAGTTAAACCCACCAGTTCGATCGAGATTCCGAAGAAGTACCAGGATGTCGGCACCAGTAATCTCGAAGTCGTCGTCACCAGCGGCCGCAACGCACACGATATCGAACTGATCTCCAAGTAATTCAGACGCACGTGCTCGCGTCCGTCCTCAAACACTCTGTTTTCGCGCTCATTTGTGGACTTCAGCGCCACAATTTCACTGTCACTTCGGCATTGCCAAAGGAACTTCACATGCGGCGTCCTACTCATCGTGGGTTTACTCTCATCGAACTGCTGGTGGTCATCGCCATCATCGCCATCCTGATTGCGCTACTGCTGCCAGCAGTTCAGCAGGCACGTGAAGCGGCCCGCCGATCACAGTGCAAGAACAATCTGAAGCAACTGGGGCTGGCGATCCACAATTATCACGACATCTACAATCGCTTCCCGATTGGTTCGCTTGGGAACTTTGGCAACTCCTGGGGACTGGCTATCCTCCCGCAGGTCGATCATCAGGCCGTGTTCAACAGGCTCACGACCGGAGTGTCGATGGCCGGATTTCCAGGTGGTCCCAACGATGCCGTGCTGGACCAGTGGAAGCCATCGGTCTTCTGGTGCCCCTCAAGCCCGCTCGATCAAATCAACGTCCGCACGAGCCCGGCCATTCGATACGCCACCATGTCCTACATTGGAATTGCCGGAGCGACGGCAAGTTCCACCAGTTCCACCGATCCAACCGGCGCTGGCCGCTGCATCAGCGGATCTCAAGGATTTGGATGTGCAAATGGAACTCTGGTCCCCAATGCCAGCCTGCAGTTTCGCGATGTGACCGATGGACTCAGCAATACCATCGTCATTGGTGAGTCGTCCGCCTGGGGCAAAGATTCGGCCGGGGCACGCAAAGATATTCGCACTTCGGCAGAATGGGGCGCGTGGGGTGGTTCCGGAACAATGGCTACACCGCCAACGGTGGGAACTGGCAGCTACATTTGGTCTGGCAACCCCTACTGCCGAAACATCACCTCGGTACGATACCCCGTTGGCACCACCACCGAAGCCACAGGCTCCGGCGGCAATCATCGTGATGGGGTGAACAACGCCCTGCATTCCATGCACACCGGCGGAGCACACGCACTTCGTGGTGATGGGGGCGTGATCTTCCTCAGTGACAGCATGGATGCCACTGTGCTGCGCAACATCTGCATTCGCGATGATGGCAACGTCATCAACGGAGAAATTCTCCAATAGTTTGAAACGGCATTCGTCCAGGGCAGCGACAGCGCTCGTCTGCCGCTGTCCCGGAATTGCTGCGCCTACTCAGCATGCAGCTGCACTGCATGTGCCTGCATTGTTTCCACTCGGCCCAGTCTCACCCTGTTCCAGTTCTCCAGGACATGATGTTCCATGATTTTTTCACTTGCGACAAATCTTCATTCTCGAACCTGCGGTATCGCTTTGCTGGCAGGCCTGTTACTGGCATGGGGATGCTCAAAGGCTGAGCACAACCCCTGTTCACTCTCAGGTACAGT
>JAGQPW010000267.1 GCA_020426515.1 Planctomycetaceae bacterium
GTCGTCTCGAACGCAAGCGCCATCAGCGCCCGCGCCCCCTGGGCTCGTGCCATGTCTCAACTCCTGTGGTCAGTTGGGTCAGGCCAACGGGTCGGCCGTGGAATAGTGCAGGACGACCGGGATCGCGGCGGCCTTCAGGCTGGCCGCACCCTCGACCGGCAGATCGACGGACCGTGGCGCTTCCGCCTCGACCCAGTCGCAGAGCCCGCCCAGTGTCCGGTCGGTGGCGAGTGCAGTGCCGATGCTGGCGGTCAGCGCGTCGAAGGCGGCGTCACGTGCAGCGCCCTGCACCACCGCCTCGATCTCGGCGCGGTGCTGGTAGTGGTAGCGCAGCGGCGACAGCGTGACCTCCGGCTCCCCCGGCTCGCCGTCGCGCAGGATCAGCAGGCCCTCTGCGGGCACACGTTCGGGCAGCACGTCGCTGCGCAGGGCCGTGGCGGGCAACACCGAGAGACGCGCGTGCAGCGCGGCGAGGATGGCTTCGCGGGGAGTTGGCATTGGTTTTCGTTATCTTGCGGTTGCAGAGAAGGTCAGCTTGAAGCCCATATTGATCAGCTTCGCTTTCAGCGCGGGTGTCTGAATTGAGGCGGTGGACAGGATATGGTTTTGGACCAACGCTAGTTGCATCGAATAAAGAAAGCCGGGGCGATACTTACCACCCCGGCCAATTTTTTGGTTCCAGAATTTGTTATGGTGTCACTATGTTGAACCAGAACTCGAAGCTGTCGAGATAGGAGACCAGTTCCTGCAGCTTCGCTTTGTCGCCCTCGACCGTCACGTCGCCTGCAGAGGTCGCATCCGCGAGGTTGGTCTGGCCCAGCATGATCTGGTTGAGTTCCTCGCGCGACAGGGCGATCGTCGCATCGGCATCCTCGGCCTGCGCCCCCCCGGTGTGGTTCAGCACGCCGTTGACCAACTCGACCATGTATTTGCCGTCATTGCCGAAGTCGAAGTTCAGCTTCATGGCGGCGTCGCCGGCCTTTTCGCTGTTCAGGCGAACGCCGGCATAATCGAAGATCATGTCGAGCGACATCGCCTCGATCGTGTCGGGGCTTGCTGTATTCGGGGTCGGCAGTTGCGCCACGCCCTTGCGCAATTCCTGCGCGCCGGACAGGTAGAAGTTGCGCCACGGACCGCTCTCGGCCTGATAGCCGAGCTGTTCCAGCGCATCGGCGGTCAGGTTCTTGGCTTCCTGATTGTCGGGATCGGCGAAGACGACCTTGTTCATCACCTCGGCGACCCAGCGGAAGTTGCCCGCGTCATAGTCGGCCTTTGCCTTCTCCATGACCGCGTCCGCGCCGCCCATGTATTCGACGAACTTCGCCGCGCCGTCGGCGGGGGCCAGTTCATGCAGGGTCGAGGGGTTGCCGTCGAACCAGCCGAGATACAGCACATAGGTCGCCGCCACGTCATGGTAGATCGACCCGTAATAGCCACGGTTGGCCCAGAAGGTGTCGAGGCTTTCCGGCAGTTTGAAATCCTCGGCGATCTCGCGCATGGTCATGCCCTTGTTGACCATGTTGAGCGTGGTGTCGTTGATGTAGCGATAGAGGTCGCGCTGCTTTTCAAGCAGTTCGACGACATTCTCGTTGCCCCAGGTCGGCCAGTGATGCTGGGCAAAGATGACCTCGGCATCGTCGCCCCACATCTGGAGCGCCTGGTTGAGGTATTTCGACCAGGGCAGCGGCTCGCGGATCTTGGCGCCGCGCAGGGAGTAGGTGTTGTGCAGCGTGTGGGTGGCATCCTCGGCCGCCTCGATGGCCTTGTATTCCTCGACATACCACAGCATCTCGGCGGGGGCTTCCGACCCCGGCGCCATCAGGAATTCATAGGTACGGCCGTCGATGACCTCCTTATGCCCAGTTTCCGAAATGATGTCGGTGGGCGGGATCAGCGTGACCGTCCCGGCCGAGGTCGTGGTGCCGAGCCCCGCGCCCACCTGACCCTTTTCATCGGGCGGCAGCAGGTTGCCGTACATGTAGCTGGCGCGGCGGCTCATCGCGGTGCCGGCAAAGACGTTCTCGGCCACGGCGGCCTCAAGGAAGCCTTCGGGGGCGTAGATCTTCGTCGCGCCCGAAGCCACGTCCTCGTCGCTGACCACGCCGCGCACGCCGCCATAGTGGTCGACATGGCTATGGGTATAGATCACCGCCTTGACCGGCTTCTGGCCGCGATGTTCGAAATAAAGGTCCATGCCGACCTTCGCAGTCTCGGCTGAAACCAGCGGATCGACGACGGTGACGCCCTCGTCGCCCTCGATGATCGTCATGTTCGACAGATCGAGGTTGCGGATCTGGTAGATGCCGTCAGGCACGACCTCGAAAAGCCCGCTGATATTGATGAGCTGGGAATTGCGCCAGAGGCTGGGGTTGACCGTCGCGGGGGCGTCGGAGCCTTCGGTGACGAAACCGTATTTGCCCGGATCCCAGATCAGCCCGCCATCCTCGGTCTGGATCACGTCGCTTGGCAGCGGCGCGATGAGGCCGCGATTGGCATTCTCGAAATCCGTGGTGTTGTCGAAGGGAAGATATTCGAGCAGCGCGGCATTGGCCTGATTGGTCGCGTCGGTCGCATCCTTGCGCGGATCATCCTGCGCCAATGCTGGGACCGTTACTCCGAGGGCGACAAGCGTCGCACAAGACAGACATGATAAGTGAGATCGAAACATGGGATGAGTTTCCTTTAGCCAGGACTACCGATCGCAATCCAATTCGGTATCACTAGGTAACCCTAGGAATAAAACGCCGCAGCCTCAAGGGTTCGGACCGCAGGTGAACGCACAAGCTGACCTTCGAACCCGGGATATGAGCGTCTGCAAAGTCCGCGTAACGACCATCACCGTACTTTGCCCTCCACCCAGTTCGCCACGATCAGTCCCGGCAAACGGTCAAATGCCCTGTCCGCATCCTGCGCCAGATCC
>JAGQPW010000268.1 GCA_020426515.1 Planctomycetaceae bacterium
TGCAACGCCCCCCGCAGGAGGGTGAGATGTCGTGGTTTCAACACGAAAACCTCCTTTTGGGTCAGTTGCTCGATGGGTCGCGTGAGACCCGCCGACGGGAGTTGGCGGAACCGGCCCGTTGGTATATCCCAGATTGCTGGGCCGACAGGCACCGCCCGCTGGCCCAGGTCCGCAGGCTATCGACGCTCTCGGCCGCGGTCACCGCCACGGGGACAACATTCTGTGCGGACTGCATCAGCGGCACATCCAGCAGCGCTGCCAGTCGGCAGCAGGCCTTAATCTCCGCGCCCGTCCAGTTCGCATCATCAGGTCGACGCTGATCACGATCGATGCTGAACTGGTCCAGGTAGATGGCCCAGATGGCGTCCTTCTCATTGCGGTCGGGCAAATCGAGAAAGAACAACGCATCGAACCGCTCGCTGCGCCCGAACTCCGGCGGCAGCTTCGACACATCATTGGCTGTACAGACCACGAATACGTCGGACGTATGATCGTTGAGCCACGACAGGAACTGGCCGAACATCCGTGAGGAGACGCCGGAGTCGCCACTGCCATTCGCTCCCGCAAACGCCTTCTCGACTTCATCGATCATCAGCACGCAGGGAGCCAGTGCATCAATCACCCGCAACGCCTGTCGCGTTCGTTGTTCCGACTGTCCCACGAGTGAGCCCATCAAGCCGCCGACATCGAGGATCAATACCGGTCGGCCGACTTCATGGCCCAGCGATTTGCAGAACTGACTCTTGCCGCATCCGGGCGGTGACAGCAGCAGCACACCCCGTGGCCGGGGACTCCGTTCATTCCGACGTGGCTGCAGCAGCGCCCGCTTGCAGAACGACTTCAATGCGGACAGCCCGCCCAGACTGCTGAAGTCGGCCTCGCCACGATGCAGTTCCAGTGAACCGGTCTGCTGTAGGGCCTGCGTCTTGAGTTCCCAGATGGCATCGGGAGTGATCCGCCCGTGCCGCACCAGTGACAGCGAAAATGCATTCTCCGCCTCCATGCGGGTCAGACCGGAGGCGGCATCCAGCACGCGGTCGAGGTCCTTTCCTTCCGGCAGTTCCGACGGCTCCGTCGCAATCCCCTGGGCAATCTCCGCCAGCTGCTCCCGATCCGGTAGTTCATGCTCCAGCACCACGAACAGCTTCTCCAGTTCCACCGGCAGTTGGACCACCGGCGCCAGGATGACCACGATCGTGCGGTTCTGCTTCCCGGCGATGATCTGCTGCATCAGCGCCTGCACGATCTCCGCCGAGGACAGGAACCGGTGAAAGTTCTGCAGCACGAGAATGGCGGTGCCGTCCGGAGTGGCCAGCGCGTTGACGGACCGAATCGCCGCCAGGGGATCACTGCCGCTCCCCTCGACCACGGTCCCCGCCACCCGCAGTCCCTGCTCAATGTTCCACGTCGCCAGCCGCCAGTCCTCCCGCTGGCACAACTGGGCGATGGCCATCAGCGCATCCTGCTGCTCATGGCTCTCAATCCAGATTCCCGTAAAGCACGCCCGCACATACTCGGCGAGCCGCTCAGTTAGTGTCATGGTGTTCCTTTCTAGGTTCGAAGAAAAGAATGTCAGCAGCGACCACCCAATGGCCGCTCAGATACCTTCCAGCCGCGCGATGTCACGTTCGAGGCGGGAGATCTTCTGTTGCTGCTTCTCGACAGCATGAAACGCGCGCTTGAGTCGCGACATCCAACGGGACAGGCCCTGCTGTTCGGCCTGCAACTTCGTTCGGCGAGCGGCCAGCCTGCGTTGGCGTAATGTGTCATCAGAGGCCGGTCGTGGTGGACGAATGACACGACGACGAGGAGTGGCTGTCATTGGCCCTCCTGAATCTGTTGTCGGGTGGAGTTCGTCTGGTGGAACTCCGCCTTCAACCGCTCATCCGTCTGTTGTCCGAGGGCCCGTTCAATGAACTGGCTGGCCGAACGGCATTCGGAGCCAGCAAAGCCGTGCGTTTCGACACGCGTCTGTCCATTGGGGGCCACAATAATTTCGATGGTTCTGCTCAAGAGGCACCCCCGACATGAATGGTGAGTTTGATGGAGCCGTCCGCCAGGGACTGTTCTGTGACGGTGTGTCCCTTGAGGCAGGCCTCGATTCGAGATTTTTCGACGGCGTAAATCTGCTGGAACCTGTCGAGCTGCTTCGGATCACCCCAGCGGCCGCCGTAGTTGTCGTACGCCAGCGTGGCGGTGTTCACATTACACACCACCGGATATCGCCACTCCGGTAATCGCACCGCCCAGCCCACGGCCGAACTGCTGAACAGTTTCGCTTCCCCAAACACCGGCTCGGGAAGTTTCAGCCGCTCACACGCTGCCCGAATGGCGACGGGATCACGAATCTGCGTTTGAACCTGCACAACGTGAGACATAAAGGTTGTCCTCTGTGTAAAAGAAAGGGATTCAGGACCGACGATCGATCCTCTATCTTCTTGGCGTAAACGCGAACAGCCCCGCAAAAACCGGTCAAAACCGGCCTTCGCGGGACTGTATGGGCTCCGAAAACTGAGCATTCAGAGCTACGCCATGGGCATCAACTCATATGCCCCCTTTTTGGCTCGGATTTAGCTGACTTGCGTGTCGGTTGTTGTCTACATGGCACTATGACCTTTCCCCAAACTTGATCCACTCGGCAGGTGAGAAGAACTAGGACGTACTTTCCAGCGATTCTTGGAGAGTACGTCGCGCGAACTGGAGCGACTTCTGCTGCCCCAAGGCGCTGTGGCAACGTGCCTTATTGTAATCCACTTGCCAAGCCTCCAGTTTCTCCTGAGCATCGTCCGGCTACAAGAACCAGTGCTGGCTCAGGCACTCCTAGAGGCAATTGCAAAACCCTCAGATCGTTGGTGATTGGCAAAGCAGTTGCATCGTAGTGTCTCCGAAAGGAGGC
>JAGQPW010000269.1 GCA_020426515.1 Planctomycetaceae bacterium
CTTCTTGTAGCCTGCCACAGTAAAATTGATATCGCAGCAACCCCAAAGCAGTGTCATAACGAACGCTCCTCCCAATAGCCCAAGGCGACACAGTCTCATCACATGTACTCCTATTTGACAAACGTTGGCGCCTGCGGATTCGGCCACCAAAGATCGGCAAACGCACCTTGCTTGGCCCATGCCTCCAGGTTTCCGTTGATCCACAGCCGCCGGCTCGGGAATTTGCTGCCGTTGAAGCCAACAACGCTGTAGTGTCCTTGTCCATCTTTGCAGGAGAGTTCAATCTCTGGTGCATGCCAGATGTTCACCGATGTCCGTGCGGCGACCCACTGCATGCCCGGTTCAACCAGCGGATGCGGCATCCCCCAACCCTGCCACGAGACGCGAACTCGTGATGCGTCAATCCGAGTCACTGACACGTCGCTCATGTTGATCGTGCCATGTACTCCCGGCAGCTCCTTACCTCCATCATTGTCAGTAAACACGACATTCGGATCCCTCAGAGTATCACATTGACAACAAAACTTGAGCAGGGCACGCGTGTAAAGACGATAAGTTTGATCCTTCGCATCGTTAAGCGGAAATTGATTGAATGCGTCAAGCTTCCCTACAAGGCAGGCCAACAGGTTAAGCCGGCCGGTAGCAGTCGTGAGTGTTCCGGGGTTGATTGCGCACTTTTGAGCGAGGAGTATTACATGGCCGTACAGCGGAATTGTTGCGGTGCTGAGTCCGGGGGGCAAAGTGCGCCAAGCGGGCAAGGTTCCGATGACTGGAACGCCGTTAATGAAGCTCTTTGCGACGGCATCCGCATGGAAGACGGCGCCGCAGGGTGGTGGCGTGCCACAAGAGTCAAGCCACGGCTGGTATGCGGGGCCACCGTAATGGCCACCACGCCATGGATCGGACCATGGATCGGGCTGTAACCCACTTGGATCCATACCCCCCGGCACGAAGTACGCTTTGTACATATTCATCCCATCGACGAACCGCAGGATGTCGAGGGTGGTCCAGGTGCCGGTCACGGGGGAGTACGTCCGCATGATCACGTACACCAGACCGGTGTCGGGGTTCTGGTAGTACCCGACGCGCCCCAGCCACTGGAACGGATTCACAGTGGTCCCGGTGCTGGCAAGCCGTGCTCCCCAGGCATCGTACACGTAGGTGTCCGTGACGGTTTCATCCGCATTCGTCAACGCCGCGGTACTGCCCAAGCTGTCGTAGTGGGAGTAGCTGGGCAACCAGACTGACCCGTTGAATCGGTACTGGCTGGTGAGGTTGCTGTAATTGCCGGGCTGCTGGGTGTAGACAGCCGTGAGGACATTGGAGCCATCGGTCTCCAGGAGGTACTGCTGGTTGTTGTAGACGAACTTCGTGGTCCCGGCACTGTTGTCGACCTGCACCCGTAACCCATCGGGATCATAGGCCATTGTGTTGCGAATGCCGCTGGGGAGAACGATCAACACATCGCGATTCTCGTAGTCGTACGTCGTCGTGGTGCGTGACCCATCCGGAAGTTCCACAACAGTCCGACTGCCATCCGCATCAAACGTATACGTCGTACGTCCAGAACTGCTGTCAGAGAATACATGCTGATTCGCCGCATCGAACGTGCTGGTCGTGCGGTCGCCGTCCTTGATGGTCAACACACGGTTGCCGGTAGCATCCCACAGGAACGTGTTGCGGTAGCTGAGCGTGCTCGATGTCCGCCAGTCCTCGGTGAGTTGGGAGGTGGCATCATACGAGTACGTCGTGAGGCTGCCGTCCGCTGTGGTGATGGTCTGCTTGTTGCCGATCGGATCGTAGGTGTAGTCGAACTGACAGATCACCTCGTCGTCGGACTTCCGATTGGTGGTGCGCGTCACCTGGCCAGCCGCGTCGTAAATCATCGTGGCCCGCGTGCCGTTCGCCAGCTCCTTGAGTGTTTGCCGCCCCGCGGCATCGTAGCTGAAGCTCGTCCGTTCGCCTTGCGGGTTCTGGATCAGCGTCAACTGACTGTTGGCATCGTAAGCGTAGGTGAACACCCCGGCGTCCAGGACAGTCATCTGGTCATTGCGACCGACCGCATCGTAGGTGTACGTGATGCGCTTCCCGGCCGCAGTGACGACGGACTCCTTGCGCCGAAGCGGGTCGTATGTCGTGGTCGAGCGTTCTGACTGGTTGGCCATCACTGTGCGGTCTCCCAGCGCATTGTAGACGAACGTCGCCCTGGAGCCGTCGGGATATTGCCGCTGGGTCAACAGATTCCGCGAATCGTAAACGTACGTCGTCAGATTCCCTCGGGCATCAATGCGGGTCTGCTGGTTCCCAACAGGATCGTACGTGTACGTCGTCTGGCGGTTGAGCGGGTCGATGGTGACGACCTCTTGACCGGCGGCATCGTAGGTGGATGTGTAGCGGAACCCACGTTCGTTGACCTGCGCAACTGTCTGTCCCGCAGCATCGTAGATGGAGGTCGTCCGATAGCCGAGGGGGTTGATCGTCGCCTCTGGACGACCTGCCAGATCGTACACCGTGGTGGTCACTTCCCCCGCCGCATCCTGCACCGCCACCACCTGACCCACCGGGTCGTAACTGGAGGTGGTGCGGTACCCCAGCGCGTTCACCGCCGCGATCGCCTGACCCGCCGCATCGTACACCGTGGTGCTGATCTCACCCAACGGGTTGACCGTCGCCTGAACCCGCCCCACCGGGTCGTACACCGACGTGGTGCGGTTCCCCAGCGGGTTGATGCTCACGGTCTGCTGTCCGGCGGCGTCGTACACCGCACTGGTCCGCTCACCCAGCGGGTTGACCGTGGCGATGGTCTGACCCACCGCATCGTAGAGCGTCGTGGAGACCTGATTGTCGGCATCCTGCACCGCCACCACCTGACCCACCGGGTCGTAGCTCGAAGT
>JAGQPW010000026.1 GCA_020426515.1 Planctomycetaceae bacterium
TACGGCACTGGGACGTATGAGCAGAACCTGGGTGAGTATCTGGGGTACGGGACGTACACCATCGGCGTCCGGGCGGTTGAGTACCCGGAGACCGGCGCCCCGAGCGTCGCCAGTAACTGGACGTCGCTGACGTTCACCTACGCGCCGCCGCCAAACGATCCTCCAGTGATCGAGAACCTGGAGCTGATCAATGACACCGACACTCCCGATGACCTGAGCACGAGCGATCCCCGGATCGGGTTCACGCTCACGGACGTCAACCCCAGCTATTACTACGACCTGCAATTCGACACCAACGGGGACGGGAACGCCGACTTCACGAGCTATGCCTACGGCACCGGCACGTACGAGCAGAACCTGGGCGAGTACCTGGGCTACGGGACGTACACCATTGGCGTCCGCGCAGTCGAGTATCCCGACTCCGGCGCGCCTAGCGTGGCCAGCGCGTGGTCCAGCCTGACGTTCACGTACGCACCGCCGTACAGCGAGCCACCGGTGATCAGCAGCCTGGGCCTGGTCAACGACACCGACACCCCTGGTGACCTGAGCACCAGTGATCCGCGGATCGGGTTCACATTGAGTGACTCGACTCCCGGTTACTACTACGAGCTGCAGTTCGACATCAATGGCGATGGCTACTCCGACCTCAGCAGTGATGCGTACGGACCTGGCAGCTACCAGCAGAATCTGAGCGGCTATCTGGGCTATGGTGAACAGACCGTCTCGGTGCGGGCCATCGTGTATCGGGACATGGCTCCCAGCGCCACGGGGGCCTGGGTCTCCTTAACGTTCACACTGGCCCCGCCGCACAATGATCCGCCAGTCATCGAAAACCTGGGACTGGTGAGTGACCCCGATGCTGACCTGAGTACTTCTGATCCCCGGATCAGCTTCATGCTGAGTGATCCCAATCCGAGTTATTATTACTACCTCGAAGTCGACACCAACGGAGATGGTTCCGCGGACCTGACCGACTCGGCGTACGGTCCGGGAAATTCCCAGCAGGACCTGAGTGGCTATCTGGGGTACGGGACGCACACCATCGCGGTCCGCGCCATCGAATACCCAGAGTCCGGAGCGCCCAGTGTGGCCAGTGCGTGGACCAGCCTCACATTCACGTACGCCCCACCCCCGAACGATCCACCGGTGATCGCGAATCTCGGGCTGGTGAACGATCCGGACGCCGACCTGAGCACCAGTGATCCGCGGATCGGGTTCACGCTCATGGATGTGAACCCCAGCTACTATTACGACCTGCAGTTCGACACCAACGGCGATGGTTCCGCCGACTTCACGAACTCCGCTTACGGGACGGGGACGTACGAGCAGAACCTGGGTGAGTACCTGGGCTACGGCACCTACACGATCTCGATCCGAGCCATCGAATACCCGGACATGGCGCCCAGCGTCACCGGAGAGTGGACCTCGCTGACGTTCACCTATGCACCATCCTCGAACGCCGCCCCCACGCTCAGCGGCCTGGGTCTGGTCAACGGGACCACGGACTCCGAAGGCGGACTGTTCACCGAGGATGGTCTGCTCACGTTCAGCATCGACGATGCGGACGGGGACATGGTGACCTCCTACCTGGTGGAGCTCGATCCCTACGGCGAGGGCATGTCCTCCAGCTGGTCGGTCTCCGGCACCGGGACGCACCAGTTGAACCTGACCAGCGATCCCCTGTACCTGGGTTATGGGAGCTACCCGTTCCGGATGCGGGTCCGCGAGTATGACGGCGAGATGTCAGGGGATCCCAGTGAGTGGACCTCACTGACGTTCACTTACGCCGAGCCGAACAGCGAACCGCCGCCGCCGAACGCTCCCCCCGTGATTGCGAACCTGGTTCTGGTCAATGATCCTGACTCCGACCTGAACACCAGCGATCCCCGGATCAGCTTCGTGCTCAACGATGCCGATCCGAGCTATTACTACGCGCTGGAGATCGACACCAATGGCGATGGCTACGCGGACCTCTCCGAGTCGGCCTCCGGTCCCGGCACATACCAACAGGATCTGAGCGGCTACCTGGGCTACGGCACTCACACGATCTCGGTGCGCGCCATCGAATATCCCGACATGGCGCCCAGCGTCACCGGGGCCTGGGTCGCGCTGACGTTCACCTACGCCGCTCCATACAACGCCACCCCCACGCTCAGCGGCCTGGGTCTGGTCAACGGGACCACGGACTCCGAAGGCGGGCTGGTCACCGAGGATGGATTGATCACGTTCAGCATCGACGATGCGGACGGGGACATGATGACCTCCTACCTGGTGGAGCTCGATCCCCTCGGCGACGGCATGTCCACCAGCTGGTGGGTCTCCGGGACCGGCGTGCACCAGCTGAACCTGAAGAGCGAGCCCACCTATCTGGCTGACGGGAGCTATCCGTTCCGGATGCGGATCCGCGAGTATGATGGCGAACAGTCCGGCGAGGCCAGTGAGTGGAGTTCACTGACGTTCACCCTGGGACCGCTGGACACGGCACCGCCCGTGATCAGTGGCTTAGCTCAAGTGAGCGAGACCCGCATTACGTTCACCCTGAACAGTATTGAGTCCGGCTCCTACTACCTCATCGAGTTCGACACCAACGGCGATGGCTCGGCCGAGGCCAGCACCAGCATTTACGAGGCCGGTACGTACGAACAGGACTTGTCGGGCTACCTGGGCAACGGCGAAACCACTGTGGCGATCCGGAGCACCGAGTACTGGGACATGACCCCGATGGTCATCAGTTCCTGGACGACGCTGACGCTCACGTTTGAGCCCGTCGTCTCTGCTCCGATCATCAGCCACCTGGAACTGGTCCACGACAGTGACACTCCCGGTGACTGGATCACGAGCGATGCCCGGATCCGCGTGACGCTCACGGATCCAGAACCTGGTTTCCTGTATGACATCGAGTTCGACACCAACGGCGACGGCATGGCCGACACCAGCCTGGATGTCACCGAACCGGGCACGTACGAATTCGACTTGGAGGGTTATCTCGGATACGGTCAGCACACCGTGTTTGTGCGGGCCACCAGGTACCAGTCGGGAGCCCCTGAGTCATACAGCAATTGGGATGCATTGACATTCACCCTGACGGTGCCGTCCAACAGCCCGCCCGTCGCCAATCCCGACTCGGTGTCCGTGGTGACCGGGGAGACGGTGCTCGTCGATGTGCTGCTCAACGATCTCGATCCGGAGGGCGCCAACATCCGGCTGATCGGCGTCGGCACCGCGTCGTCTGGCAGCGTGCTGCTGAAACCGCGCATCGACGCGACTTACTGGAACGAGTGGCTGTCGCTGGGCCAGACGATGTACCCCACGTTCGCGGAGTGGTGGGACGCTTCGTACAGCAACGAACTGGGACCGGCCTCCGCGCTGGCGTATGACGTGGAGTACACGGCCGCGCCGGAGTTCGCAGGCACGGTGCAGGTGACCTACACGATCGCGGACAGCGCGGGCGCGGTGACCGAGGGAATGGTGACGTTCGAGGTCACGCCGCCAGCGGTCAATCAGGCCCCCGTCGCCGCTTCCGATTCTGTCTCGGCCTTACCGGAAGAGTCCATCACGATCCGCGTGTTGAGCAATGACTCCGATCCCGATGGGGACGCGTTGGCGATCAGCTCGGTCTCCACACCAGCCCACGGCACGGTAACCGTCCAATACTCGACGGAATTCGGTGAGGATGTCCTGGTTTATACGGCCGGGATCGCCGGGTTTGGGGAGGACTCCTTCACCTATGTGATTACCGACCCCGATGGGCAAACGGCCACCGCGACGGTCACGATCAACGAAGCGATCCCCATCCCCAATACGCCTCCCGTCCTGCAGGCTGATGTCCGGAGTGTCAATGAGTACAGCTTGCTGATCCTGACTCCGTTGGCCAACGATCTGGATGCTGATGGAGATACCCTCGAAATTGTTTCTGTGACGCAACCCGTCGCCGGAGGGACCACGAAGATCCTGAAGGCCAATTCGGTCTATACCCAGGATCGGATTTTGTTTACGCCGGATCGAACTATCTACGGCGATGTCACATTTACCTATTCCGTTTCTGACGGAGAGGCGATTGAAACGGCCACGATCACAGTGTCCGTAATCCGCTCTGCTCTGAACAACTCAGCCCCGGTCACGAAGTCTGATCAGATTTGGGCGGCGCTTGGCGAGACGGTGTTCATTCCCGTATTGCAGAACGACAGCGACGCTGATGACACCGAGCTGACACTGACGGGAATTCAAAATGTCCTGCACGGATCAGCGACCATCACCACCGGTACCATTACGTACGAACAGGGAGCAACGGTCACTGTCCAAGGGATCAGTTACACGGCCCACGCCGCTTTTTTCGCTGATGATCAGTTCACATACACCATCGCGGATAGCTTGGGAGCTACTGCGACGGGGAACGTCACGGTCTACGTTTATGATCCCGCCGCCGCGCCACCCGCCGTCACCGATGATGTCGTTTCGCTGTACCAGGGCCAATCGATTGACATTGATGTGCTTGCAAATGATGTCAGCGGCCTTCTGTTGGGATCGCTGGACGAGGTCGGTGTTGGCAGCGCTGAAGTTGTCATTGAAGACTCGCATCCAATCCTGAGATACACGGCTCCGACCGATGTCATTGGGGACCAACAGTTGACCTATTGGGTTAAGGACCCCAGCACCGGCGGGCGAACGTCCGGCCTGGTCACGGTGACCATCGAAGAACTGGCACTGCCAGACCTGGTCACCGATGAAGTCACGGTGATTGCTGGCAGCTCCACGCTGTTCGACCCGCTCGCCAACGACACCGATCCGTTTGGCGGTTCGCTCCAGCTGGTTGGCATCGGCAGTGGCGAGCACGCTCCCCAGAGCGGCCAGGCTTTGCTGGAGGTGGGAACTGACGGGATCACCCGCATCCGCTACTTCGCGAATCTCGGTGCCTGGCAGAGCGACGAATTCACCTACCTGGTGCGCGATGATTTCGGCCGCATCGTCGAAGGGACGGTCCAGGTCACGATCTCGACACTACAGGACCTGGATCTGTGGTTGGACACGGAGATCCCGGGTGATCGCATCACCAACAATCCGACACTGATCGGACATGTCAGCGGCATGCAGGACATCAGTGAGACGGTCCCCGCTCCGCCGAGTGTGCTGGTGGAATTCGATCTCGATGGCGATGGCCTGGCCGATGACTCCCTGACGGTCACCATTGATTTCGCGGACGACATTGTCGCGTTCGCGTACACGCCGACGGGACTGGGCTACGGGGAACATGTTGTCGCAGCGCGGACCACGGTGATCCATCCGGTCACGTCAGAGAGCATCCAGTCTGACTGGATGACGACGACGTTCACACTGGCCCCTGCCGTGGCCCCCAGGATCGCCACCTTCTCGGAATACGTTCCCACATACGATGAGTCCGGCTCGGAAACTGGGACTGCCGAGGAATTTGTTCCACAACTCCGCCTGGCCGGAACGCTGTCGGGAGCGGCTGCGTTCGAGCGGGTGGAATTTGACCACGATGGGGATGGGCAGGTCGATGGCGACACCTACTCCGATGGCGAGGGCCGGTTTACCTATGATCCCACCGGCCTGCCCGAAGGGACGTCGCTGATTCGGGCCCGCAGCGCGGTACTGGATCGGGTCACGGGCGAAACGGTGGTCAGCGAGTGGGCTGAGTTCGCCGTGACCGTCGATCTGATTGATCCGCCGCTCGTGGCAGCCTTGTGGCTGGCCACCGATGTTCAGAATGCCAACGGAGTGACCTGGTCGTCCTCGCGTCCGCAGATTCAGGGTTCACTGGCATCCGGTACGTACGACTACGATGAGTTCACCGGGGAACCGATCGGGGCCACGTTTGGTGCCTCGAACCCCATCAGCATTCCCGCGGCCGTCGACTATTCCCTGCTGACTCCCGAGACCATCAATCCGTTGCTCGCCCGGGTGCTGATCGAATTTGATCACGATGGCGATGGTGTTGTGGACGGCAAAACGTGGTCCGACGTGGCCGGGCGGTTCAGCTACTACGCCGTCGGGTTGACCGTCGGCACCCAGGCCATCCGGGCGCGGACTGTCGTCGTGGATCCGGAACAAGGGACGTCCGTCACGAGCGAGTGGTCGACCATCGAGTTCGAACTGCTGGACCGGGGTCCACTGGCGGCCGTCGACACCAACACGCTCAGCCTCGCCACCACGGGCACAAACGGCCAGCCGACGGCCCCCCAATTTGTGGGAACATTGACCGGGGAACGGAAAGCGGGCGCCATCGTGGAATTCTCCAACGATGGCGTCAACGTCGACTTCCGGGTCCTCACCGATGCCAACGGAACGTTCACGTACACTCCCCCCGCCCTGGCCTACGGAGACGTCACCGCCTACTTCCGCACACAGACGTACGATTCCGTGGCCCACGCCAACGTGACCAGCGGCTGGGTCAGCTTCACGACGAACTACGCCCCCCCGGCCCATTCGATTTACTTGCTGGACACCACGGGCTCGTCGACTTCCGGGGAATCGGGAACCTCAGCGTCCTCCGATCCGGGATCCGAAATCACCGACGTCACCTACACCGACGCCATCACGGCGGCTCAGACGGCGTACAACAACACCGTCGCCACGGCGAACAGCACTCTGGCCACCGCGCTGGCGCCGATCAATCAGGCCTACAACAGCGCTGTGGCGGATGCCGATGCCGCGCTGGCCAGCGCGTTGGCCAACAGTTCCTTTGACACGACTCAATTGAGTGTGAATCTGGACTGGCAGCCGGTGAATGTCAGCCTGCAATTGGCCGAACCACCGCTCCCGCCCGTCCCGCTCACCCGGGCGGACCAGGCGGTCAGCGCCAATCTCCCCGATTTGGATCTGGAAAACGATCCGCTGTACCAGCAGCAGTTCCAAGAGGCCGAGTCGCAGTACCAACAGGACACAGCACAAGCCTTGAATGACTTCAAGGCGGCGATGGGCCCCGCGTATGACACGCTGCTGAAGGCGGTCAACAAGGCCAGCAAGAACAAGAGCGATGCCGAGAAACAAGCCAAGAATGCACTTGATCTGGCCAAAGCGGCTGCTGAATCACTCTTTGTGCTTCAAACATCCCTGTCCAACGCGGCGTACGACTTGAAGTACAATCCGTCCATTGCCGACGCGACCGCGCAAATGGAAGCACTGGTAGCGTTGCTGAATCTTTGGACCGAAGACAATTACCCACTCTACCAGGTTCAGCCCCCCGCCCATGAAAAGTGGATGGAGGACAGGCAGCAAGCCATCGCGTCCTGGTACGACATCGTCAACAGTGGGCTGGACAACGAGGCCATCGTGCAGGCAGCAGAGGAGATGATTGCTGTCTATCACGCGATCGACATGGAGTACTTCATCGCAGTCGTCGAAACCGGCTCCGAGATGACGTTGCAGTACGCAGCGGCGGAGAAGAACTACCGTGCGGGAACAGCGGCACTGCAGTTTCAAGTCGACTCCGCCACGGCCAATCGTGATCGAGACAAGGCCATCGCCGCCGCGGAACGCGGCTTTCTGCGGGATTCGGTCATTGCCGCAGCCGAAGCGCGGTACATGACCGCGCTGACGAATGCGGCGTTCAAGTTCGCGGAGGAGATTGCGACTCCCTCGGCCACTTACTCGGCGACGCTGCAGATGGAACTGGCGAAGTACAATGTTTCTGTGGCACAGGCCGAAGCCGCGCGAACGGAATCGCAGTTGACGCGCATGCAAGAACGCTTGGATGCCTGGGCCGCGGCGAATCCGGGTGCCCTGGCGGACTACCTGGCGGGGACGGACGGAGCGTTTGCGAAGAACAGTGCGACCGTCTTGGCGGCGAACTCCGATCAGATTGCGTACCTGGAAACGGTACAGACGCAAATGGCGGCCAGTTCTCAGGCGGTGGCCACGGCCCATGCCAACCAGATCAAGGCCGATACCAAGTCGTCCAAGGACTTTTCGCTTGGGATCATCTCCGCCTGGAAGGACTACAACAAGCAAATCCGCGAGTCGGAACGCGATGCCGCGAAGTCCAAGGCAGAAGCGGAGGCAACCAAAGCGATCGCCTTTGCGACATTTCGTCGCGATTACACCATCGCGGAAGCCGAAGCCAAGCAGTCCTTCATTTCCGACTTCGTTGACCTGACGAAAGCCTATCGCAACGAATCGGCGACAAACTGGTCCGATAATCGCCGGGTGTCCTACCTGTCCGATCAGGTGTGGGAGGTTGTCTCTCCGAAAGCCGGTCATATCACCGGATATGTTCCCGGCCATTACTTTGTGTTACCTGGCGTTGGCTCACTGGTGAACGGCCCACTCAATCGGATCGACTTCACCACACTCTTGCCCTGGGAGAGCAGTTGGTTCGAGATTTCGAGTTCTGGCTACGACGAATCCGTCACTTGGCCCGCGGATGATCCCACAGCGTGGAGGGAAGCGCAGCTGGAACTCGACCTCGAGTATCAAGCCAACTACGGTCTGGAGCGGCTGATCCATCTGAGCAACCATGCGGACAATCTGGCCGAGTGGGCCTCCGGTCGGGTCGCCGCGACGGCAGCCTATTACACGACTGTGGCCACGGCTGACGCCGCGTTAGCCACGAAGAAAGCGACCGCATTGAAAACGTTTCAAACTGCGGTCGCGGAGAAGTCCAGCACGTATGAGGAAGAGACCTTTGCTCACGCCAAGGCCTATGCCGATGCTGTCAACACCGCCGAACAAGCCCTGGCCAATACCAGCATCACCGCGGCGGAGCAGTCCGAGAAGGCGGCGGCCGATCGACAATCGGCCCTGCAGGTCGGCCTGGCGGCTGCGCAGACGGCCTTCACCTCAGCGATCACCGGCGAGTTCACCAGCACGCTGGCGAACTGGGCGGGTGGACTGGCGTCGGCGGCGTACGCCGCATTCGTAAACACGACCGCCACGGCTTCCGCAACTCAGGATGTCGCGGCAGCCGAAGCCGCTGAGGCGAACGCAGTCGCCACGGCCAGCATCAATGCCCAGAATGTCAAAACCCTGGCCGAGAACGCGGCCGCTGCCGATCGCGCCGATGTGGCTGCGGCGAAGGCCCAGCAGAATGGCTACATCGCGGCTGCCGAAGCAGCCACCACCAAACAAATCGCCGCTGGGTTCAGCTTCGCCACGCAGATCGCCACGGCCATCAGCACCCAGACGGTCGACGATACGGCGAGCAACCTGGCCTACGAACTGGCGCTGATTGCCCAGAAAGCCGCGTTGCAGAATGCCGTGGATCAGGCCGAGTGGAACCGAATCAAGGCCGATGCGGAAGCTGAGTACTACTGGTGGGCCGACGCCGTCTCTGACGAGCAACTCAACAACATCAAGTTGGGTAACCAGACACTCCGTGATCAGGCCTGGGTGGTCGCTCAGGTGGCCTACAACTCGTCCGCAGTTGTGAAGTATTCGGAGAATGCCAAGGCCAAGGTTGAGCATGCCAACGCGGCATCCAATACAGTCACCGGTGCCAATGGAGATCTCACCAAGAATGTGGCTCAGGCCAGCATTGACTATGCCAAGGACGTGAATGCCGCCGACAGCGGGTTCATCAACGCCACCCTGGCCAACGCCCAGGGCTACACCACCGGCCAACTGTCCACGATGCAGGGTTGGGAAGATGCCCTGGCCAATCAGGACATGGCGTTCATCAATGGACTGGCCACTGCGTCGGATGCTTACCAGTCAACGATGATCCAGAGTTCCCTGGCCTTCCAGTCCGGTCGGGCCGATGAGCGTCTGACTCAGATGCAGGACTGGTTTGGCACCGTCACCGGAGCCAACGGCAACCCCGCGCAAACGTCCATCGAGCAGATGGAGTACACCAGCGGCTACGAAGAGGGCATGGGTGAGTACAGCAACCAGCTCACCAGCGCGGGGACGGTCAACATCACGCCGGAACTGGCTCAGTTGCTCCTGGATCAGGCCACGGCCGATCGCAACTACATTGTGGATCGCACTGCAGCCACGGCGAGTCTCTACGGAGGCGGTACGGCGGGCGGCGGACTGCTGGGAGCCTCCAGCACTCTGCGATCGTCCCTACTTGCCGAATCCGTGGCAGCCGACTCCGCAATTCGCGGTGCCTCGTACGGCTACAACACCAGTCTGGTCAACCATCTGTTCAACACGGAAATCGCGTCGAACACCGCGTCGGCAGCCCTCACCAGCAGTCTGCTCGCCGCGTCTGGCGAGCGGGCTGTGCGGGACATCGATCAGCGAGTCTCCGCGTACCAACAGGCCAGTCAGGCCAACCTGGCTGCCGCGAACACCTCCGTCGATCAGGTTTCCAGTTGGATGACCAGTTCCAACCAGGCCTATCAGGCCGCTGCCGATGCGGGGGCGTTCTTCAATATCTACGCCAGCCCGTACAACAGCGGCACCAACCCCATCCTGCAGCCCAGGGCCACTCCGCAAACCACTCAGGAAGTGGCCGATCCGACCGCTCCCGACCTGAGCCACCTCACCGGGGCGGGCGGGCTGGTCACCTGGCAGGATTCCAGCCAAGTCACCAACTACCAGGATCAGCTCAACACCCACAAAAGCTCGCTGCTGGGCAATCTCAACACCAGCCGGGTCAGCAGCCTCACGGGGCTGGGCACCATCCAGGCGGGCATGGCGGGCCAGCTCAACACCTCCCGGCAGCAGTTCAATGCCTCCAGCCAGTCGGCCTACACCGCCTACTACGATGCCATGGATGCCCTGCCGCAATTCAATTCTCCAGACGAGGTCACTGGCAAAACGCCCACGCAAACGTTCCTGGAGCAAAACAGCACCGCCCAGCGCAATCTGGTCGTCAACTCGCTCACGCATCAGCAAACGTACCTCACCAGCCTGACCTCGCTGGTGCAGTCCTACGAACAATCCACCGCCGCCAGTGCCACCACGCACACCACCGCCTACGCCCAGGCCCTGGCGACCTATCAGGAAAGCACGCAGCTGCGTGAATACAACGCAGCTCAGGCCATTGCCAACAGCAGCGGACTCGCGGCCGATCAGCAGGCTGCTGCCGTTGCGCATGCCAGGTACATCTACACCCAGCAGTTCGCGGCGAACTTCGTCAATTACATCACGGCCACGGCCCAGGCCGAGGCCGCGTTCCAGTCGGCCCAAGTCGCCGCTCAAAACGCGCTGGCGCTGGCTCAAGCCTCGGAGTCGATCAGCCGCAGCGCTGAGGAGTTCGATGCCTACGCCGCAGGCAGCCTGGCGGAGCAGACCGCCCTGGATGGCTACGAGCAAACTACGCAGGCAGCCAGCCGCAGCGCCTCACGCAGTCAAACCGCCCAGGACTTTGCGCGACTCAATCAGCTCAGTTCGGCGCAGGCTGACTACGAAAGCAGTGCCTCGACCACCGTGGCCACTTCCGTCGCCAACTCCACGGCCAATTACTATGCCGTGTATGAGGGCGATTCGTACATGGCCAACTACAGTTCGGATTACAGCGAACTGGCGTCCCAAGTCAATCTGGACGCCGAACAAACCACACGCGACACAGCGTACGACGGCATCGACAATGCCTGGATTGCCGAGACCTCCACGCGGAATCGCGATCTGAGCCTCACGCTCTCCTCGGCCCAGCACGCGGCCCAGGTTGCGTTGGGTACCGCGCAGGTGCAAACGCAAAGCCGCGTGGCCCAGGCGGCTCTCACCGAAGCGGCCAACCTGGTGGATGATGAGGCGGATTACGCCAATGCCCTGGCCGAGGCTCAGCAGGCCTACACGTTGGCCATGGGAGCCGCCAGTGCCAACTTCCAGCAGGGCCAACTCGCGGCCGAGGCCGCCGCCTACGGCGATCTGGCGACCAGCACCCAGCTCGTGTGGGCGCAGTTCAAGGCCGATGAAGCGAACGCCAAGTCCGCCGCGTTTGCCAGTGTCCGCAGCCAGTACGATGCCAACGCCACCGCCTACGCCGCACTGGAGCGGCAGTTGGCCACCGAGTTGACCACCCTGTACACCACCTCGATGGCCGATGTCCTCAGCGCGGAAGGAGCCCGCCTGACCGCGCTGGAATCGGCCGCCACGGCGCGAGTGATCAGCGACGCGACTGCGAATCAGCAGTATGCGGACGGGGTGACCAACGCGAATTGGACCTACACGCAGCAGTCCACGCCGGGGACCGACCTGAACACCAGTTACCAGGACGCCGTCGCGGCGGCCGGTTCCGAAGGCTATGTCCCCTCAGCCGGTGAGGAGTACGTCAGCGGCACGACCAGCCAGCACGCCACGTACGCAACCGCGCTGAACACGGCCAACGACTCGTTCAACACGAACGTCACGTCCGCCCACATTGCCGCCGTGACGGCTGCCGCGGCCAGCACGCTGAACCTGAGCACCACCACCGCCAGCCACACGCAACAACTGGCCAACCTGCAAGGGACGCAGCAGGCCAGCCTGCAACTCGCCGAGCAACAGGCGCTGGCGTCCAACCTACAATCCCAGTCCGCCACCTCCCCCTACCATCAGCACGCCAGCGACGAGGCCGCAGCCAAGGCCCAACAACTCGCCGATTCCGCTGCGGCGCAGGAGTCCCACCGCGAGACGGTCACTCAGGCCGCCGTCACTCAGGCACTGGCCGCAGCCGAGGCGGAGAAGAACTACACGATTTCGCAGGTGAACCAGCAGACCCCGATGGAAGAATCCCCGGCCCCGCTGGAACTGCCGCCGCTGCCGGAAGCACCGCCTGCGATTGCGGCCCCGACAAAGCCCGAGGAGTATCAGGAGGATGATTCGCCAACACTCGCCTCCGCCGCGTTCAATTCACTCTCCAGTATGGCGTCCAACATCTGGTCGATGGGAAGTGAGTTGTTCAGTCAGTTTTCTTGGGGGCAGAATGGCCAAGAAACCACCCCGGTAGCAGCACAAGATCCAAACACGGAGAAGAATACTGCGTTTGACGGCGTGTCGACTCCAGCCGAGAACCCGATCAGTGTACTCGTGAGAGGCCTGGATCAATGGATTACCGGCCCAGCCGAAATGACGATCAAGTCTTGGAACGGGCCGACCATCACCAATGTGTCCCCTAGGGGGCCGGTCATCAACACGTTCGTCGTGTCGGGCTTTCAAGCCGATTCCACAGCGGAAGCCGACGGCACGTTGCGAAAACTTGAGAGTCTGGTAGAGCAGGGACGACAAATCCTGTTCGAGATTTCAGCGCTGGAGCAGAAGCGGGAAACATCTCGCAGGAACGAAGGGAACTTCATTGGCATTCCGCCTCACTGGACGGAATCATCCCGTCAAAGTGCAATTCAGGCCTACGATGCTCAGATCTCCGCTCTGAAGCATCAACTCCAAGACTTGGAATCCGCCTTCCAGCAAGAGGGATTTGATCAATACGTCTACACGGGATACGGAATTTCCTACGACGACAACCCACGCATTCCCCAGCAGTCTGGAACCGGGTTCATCGGAGCAATTCGGGCCTATCACACCGCGCTGCAACGCAATGGCGGAGGTCTGCAGGCCGCTTACCCGGTCGAGACTCTCATGATGGCTGGTGCGTTTCTGGCCACTCCGTCCGCGGCAATGGCGATTGGAGCAGCGGGAGGTGGGGCTGTCGTCGGCACGCATTCGGCACTCAGCGGCGACAGCCTGGAGGATACGGGGAGCAATGCGTTGGCCGGTGCCATCGGCGGTGCTTTTCTCGGCCCTGTCGTCGGGCGGTTCCTACAAGGTTACTTCGCTTTGGCCGAAGGCGTCGCAACGGGGACCGCGACAGCGGGCCAAGAGGCGACTTTTGCCGCTGTCTCAGCTATTCTTCCGTCGGCGTTGTTTGTTCCCGCGACGTGGTCAGCGAAACAAGACCTGGATGATGGCAAGCCCTTCGCGGCGGGGTTCACAGCCGCGCTGACGGCCATGAGTTGGGCGTCATTTCGTTCGTATGCGGTTAGTCTGCTTACTCCACCTCCACGTACTCGAGTCACCTTCGGACATGGCGCGCGACATCTTCAAGGATACGATGTTTCCCAGTCTGCTGTGGAGAGCACAATTGCTGAGATGGTCCGTGCAAATCCCGGCGCTGGCTCTCGTTGGGGGTGGGTCAATGTGGATGGCCACTGGATACAATATCGTGCTTACGTCCTTTCAGACGGCACGGTGAACATTGGCACATACTTTGTTGTTCCCAATAACATTTCGAATGCGAGAATGCCATGAAAAAAAATCCGTTTCGGGGTATGGAGCCACGAGAATTAGCGGTAATTCATAAGCTCCTTGAGCCCACGTTTCCTGGCCGAGATCAACTACTGCAGCAGCTTGAGTCAGCAGAGGTCAGGACGATCGACGGAGATGGAAGCTTAGAGTTCTCAGTCAAATCGGATACGAGTGCAAATGATATCAAACATGCGGTTCCGACTGAGGCGGAATACGAAGATCCTGATGGGGTCACAGTTCACGTATTACTTCACGTTGCTGGCACCAAGGCCAAAGAGGTGGAGTTCTACCGAGAAGACGGCCAGCAAGTCCAGAGTTGGCCCACCGTTACTTCCATGCGAGTCTTCGCTCCTGAGTAGAGCGGCCGGGGAATCCTACTCCACCAGCACGAGCGCCCAGCACGCCACGTACGTAACAGCCCTGAACACGGCCAACGATTCGTTCAACACGAACGTCACGTCCGCCCACATTGCCGCCGTCACGACCGCCGCGGCGAGCACATTAAATCTGAGCACCACCACCGCCAGCCACACGCAACAACTGGCCAACCTGCAAGGGACGCAGCAGGCCAGCCTGCAACTCGCCGAGCAACAGGCGCTGGCGTCCAACCTACAATCCCAGTCCGCCACCTCCCCCTACCATCAGCACGCCAGTGACGTGGCTGGAGCGAAGGCCCAACAACTCTCCGACTCCGCCGCAGCGCAGGAGTCCCACCGCGAGACGGTCACTCAGGCCGCCAAGGACAAGTCCGACGCCGCCAGTCAGGCCCAGCAGAATTACACCGTTTCGACAGCCCCCGCATCGGCCCCCACCGTGGAGCCAATGGCACCGGAAGATTTGCCCGCTGTTCCGGAATCGCCACCAGTGATTTCTGCTGCAACAAGACCTGACGAATATGAGCAGACCAATTCGACCACGTTCGCCTCCGCCGCGTTCAACTCGCTATCCAGTATGGCGTCCCACATCTGGTCAGCGGGGAGCGAGTTGCTTGGCCTGTTCAATTGGGGCCAAGACAACCAGACTGCAACGCTTGCGGTGAATGCTCAGGACCCGAGTTCGCAACACAAGGAGGCATTTGATCAACCAGCACACATAGAGTTGACCACGAGTGACAACATTCTGGGCTTCTGGTCGGAAACTCAGGAGGTCGGTTTCGAAAGGCAGGGTCACCATTGGGTGCCTGTTTCCGTGTTCTACGAATACTTTACCGAGGGGGAAGTCTTCACATGGTTAAACAAACAGACAGCCGTACCCGCCTACTACAAGCATGCGGGAGACAGGTGGAACGGCGTCTCTCATGGCGAGTACACCGAAGCGTTCCGTGAAATCTTTGAAGATGCCCACAAGCGGATCACTGATGCAGAAAAGGCCGAACAGTTCATCCGTGACTTTGAGACCCTTGCTGACAATGAGAAGGCCTATCGTAAATTCGCCCAGAAGTGGAAAATCAAGTGGTCAGACGACGTCTACGACTCGTTCAAGACTTTGACACGCTGGCGAGATGGGTTCCTGGCAGCCGAACTTGCGTCACATTTCATCGCAGAATATCACGACTTGACGGAGGACCAAATGAAAATGGTCCTTCAAGCAATCGACGATCCGAAAGCCACGCCCATTGAGGCCATTACTGATCGCAAAGTGAGGGCGGCACTCGAGTGGCACCGCGACCTCAAACTGGCCTCAGAAGAAGGCCAAAAACTGGCCAAGAGCGTTTTTTCGAAGCTCAAGAAGGGGGGCCGCGTCTTGGGGGTTCTCGCAGGAACAGCCTTCTTCTTCATGGACGCGGCGGATGCCTATGCCGGGTTCGATGGAACGGGTGAGATCCACACACGAAAGAACATTCCGTTTACCGGGGTCATTGGCGCATACCTGGAGTGGTCATATCAAACGGCCGGTGGAACATTAAGCGAAGAGGCCATCAAAGCCCTGCTGGAGGAATCATTCCGCGAAACGGCCAGAGGCCAGGATCTTACAATTCAGCGAGAAACCCAGATGATGAACGACATCCCCGAAGGGAAATACGAAGGGGAATTACGCAGAAGAACCAAGACCCCTCAACCCAAAACGGCGGAAGAAACCCGATCGTGGTATGAATTCTTCTTTGGAACTTCTGACTAGTTTTCTCGCAATTGAATGCAGGTGCAGCCATGAATCAGAAAGAACTGTTCGACTGGTTTGAGAAGCAGGGTCTCGCGCCGCTGATGGATGATCGCGAACAGCATATCGTAAATCTCGGAAACTATCGCGACGCACACCCAGATGGTTACCTGCGTCTCGGAGAGGCAACACACCTGCGCGAATTGGCAGTAACATGCGATGGATTTGCAGACGCGCACCTGGCAAAGATCAAAGGGCTACGTTTCCTCAATGAAGTCGACCTTCCGATTTGTAAAGTCACGGGACACGGCCTGAGCGTCTTGCCAACTCTCCCTAGGATCTCCAGGTTCTCCTTCCCAATGTGGCATGAGGCCGATGAAGGACTCGCATACATTGGGCAATGCACCACGTTGAAATCATTGCACCTTCAAGGCGCCTTCGGGATTTCGGATGCGGGGTTGCCTTCACTAAGCCATTTAACTCACCTTGAGATTCTTGATCTGTCGTACACATCTGTCGGGGCTGGAGTTTCGATTGTCGAGCAGTTTCCCGAACTGCGCAAACTGCTTTTGATTCTCACTAAAGTTGGTCCGGGACAGCTCCGCCATATAATCAAGTTGGACAAACTAAAGGACTTGTGGCTGCCTGACTGTTTCTCCGAAGAGGATCTTTTATCTGTGGCACGATTAAAGCGGCTGGAAACGCTTTGCATCGGAGGCAGAACTGGCACGCGTGGACTCGTGGCATTGCATTCCCTTCCAGTGCTGGAGACACTGTATATTCCTAGGTTGATGATGACCGACGATGCGTTCGAATCTCTTGCCGGTTTTCCGAATCTCGATATAATCTATCTTTCCAAGCACAACTGCACACCGGAGCAGCACGAGTGGTTGGACGCGCGTGTTTCAGCCCGGATTCACGTATTCGATGACGGAAGCGGTGAGGACCAGCGAGAACGGCAATATCGGTACAGTGACTGGCTGAAGCTGCAGAAGCAACAAGCTGGGAGCATGTAGGGTGGTGACCCGTAGGGTCAAAAAACTGGAACGACCCAAAAGCTCTTTGGCAATCGGGTGTTGAAGTCACGTAGGGTGCGTCAAGCGGCGGGTATGTTGCCACGTTGCTGAGCCCCAATCCGCGCCGACGCACCACCCATCCGGGTGAGCCGAGCCAAGGTGCGTCGGCGCGGTTTCACGGCAAGCCGCATGGCAAGTCGTCTCCCGTATGGTGAAAAAACTCATCCGACCTGAAAGTTCTTTGGCAATCTGGTGTTGAAGGTGTTTCGCGGAGCCGAAACTCGGCCCGTTGTCTGGCCGTCGTGCGTCATCGAGGACCGGTGTTGACGGCCGCGATCCATTCCGAACGGCCGACTTCTGGTCGGTGCGCAGCGTCGATCGGCAGAAAAGCTACGAAAGACTTCGAGGAGGTGACCGTAGTCGCTCAGGCGGCACGGTGGTAGTACCGCAGCAGGCCACCGAGGCGGTCGCGGCAGTGGATCGTGCCGGCCATCTGGCCGACCTCCTCGCCCGGTTCAATCAGCTGGTTGTCCAGCCCCTGATGATTCCGCTCGGCGTGGTAGTGTGCAACATACGCGGCCAACGCCCGCCGCAGCGCGGCTTCACCAAAGAAGACCATCCGGTCCAGACACTCGGATTTCAGGCTGCGAAACCAGCGTTCCAGGTGGGCGTTGAGATTGGGACTGCGGGGTGGCAGCAGCAGGATTTTGGTCGGGGTGTGGTCGGTCATGAACTCGCGGAGAGCCAGGAAGCTGGTATCACGGTCCACGATCAGCTGACTGGCGTCCTTCAGGAAGCCCTCCTCCCCGTCGGTCAAGTTGCGGCAGACCTGCTTCAGCCACTGGGCCGTGGGATGCGGCGTGAGGCCAGCAATCTGAACCCGCCGCGTAGGGAGATGCATGACCGCCAGGACATAGAACGTGACCAGCCCACGAGCGGTCCAGACCTCCACGGTGGTGAAGTCGGTGGCGAAGAGGGATTCCCAGTGAGCCTTGAGGAACGTCTTCCAGGTCGTCTGCCGACGACGATCTCGTCCGGGCTGTCCCAGACCGCAGAGGCTGACAGGACCTGCCCCCAGGTGGCGCCGAGGAATGTTGGTGAAGTAGCGGTTGTTTAATACGCCGGTTGGAATCGGGGCTCCCGTTTCCCACTGGTTGTCCACTGGAGTTCGCGGCCCGGTGTCCCGCTTCCGTTCGGGCTACGCCCTCACTCCAGCTGGACACCGGAGATTCCCTAACCCAACCCTTCAGAGCACCTAGTACAGGAATCTGAGGCAGGTCAGTGTCGCATTGCCCAAATCGCTACAGGACACGGGCGGTGAAAATCTCTGCATCGATGGATTGACAACTCTCGATGAATCGGGCATTTCTACTCCATCCTTCATTCCGACCTTCATTCGGAACCGGACCGTCAGTTTCCTTTCTTCACGATCCATTGGGCGGCGGGATGCAAGTCGGGCACGACATCTTCGGGCGCACACTGCAGGCCTCTCCTGCAGCGGGCTACGTGTTGTGCGGCATCGGCGCGAGGGATCGGTTCACCACGCTGGTCACAAGGAATCGCGTCGATGGTGCTGCGTTCTTGGCTGCAGATGTTTCGGGCTCGACTCTGGTGGCATGCGCGGCTCTCCCGCAAGCGGAAGAAAGCTAAGCGCCGCGCAGCCCAGCGACTGGCCACCCGCGTCCTCTCCCCCGAAGACCGCACGCTGCTGTTCGGCGTGACCGATGACACGGTCTCCATGACCAACGATGCCGGTCCGGTGCAGGTCAGCGTGCTGTCGAACGACGACCTGACTGGTGGGCCGGTCGAGATCATCAGCTTCACGCAGCCGATCAGCGGCGGTTCCGTGAGCCTGATCGATGACCCGAGTGGACCCGGCACGGATCAACTGCAGTTCACGGTCGATCCGGGGTACACCGGGAATGTCACGTTCACGTACACAGCGCAGGATGCCAGCGGCAATCAGGCCGCGGCCAGTGTCAGCGTGGACGTCACGGCGCGTCCGACGATCAGCAACCTGGGTCTGGTCAATGACACCGAGACCCCGGACGACCTGGTCACGAGCGACCCCAGGATCAGCTATACACTCAATGATGCCGATCCCAGCTCCTACTATTACGTCGAAGTGGACACCAACGGGGATGGCTCCGCAGACCTGACGGACTCGGCTTATGGTCCGGGGACCTACCAGCAGGATCTGAGCGGCTCCCTGGGGTACGGGACGCACACCATTGCGGTCCGCGCCATCGAGTACCCTGAGTCCGGTCCCAGCCACACGGGCGACTGGACCACGCTGACGTTCACGTACGCGCCCCCGCCGAACGATCCCCCGGTGATCGAGAACCTGGGTCTGGTGAATGACACCGACACGCCCGATGACCTGAGCACCAGTGATCCGCGGATTGGGTTCACGCTCACGGACATCAACCCCAGTTATTACTACGACCTGCAGTTCGACACCAACGGGGATGGCTCCGCCGATTTCACGAACTACGCCTACGGCACTGGGACGTATGAGCAGAACCTGGGTGAGTATCTGGGGTACGGGACGTACACCATCGGCGTCCGGGCGGTCGAGTACCCGGAGACCGGCGCCCCGAGCGTCGCCAGTAACTGGACGTCGCTGACGTTCACCTACGCGCCGCCGCCAAACGATCCTCCAGTGATCGAGAACCTGGAGCTGATCAATGACACCGACACTCCCGATGACCTGAGCACGAGCGATCCCCGGATCGGGTTCACGCTCACGGACGTCAACCCCAGCTATTACTACGACCTGCAATTCGACACCAACGGGGACGGGAACGCCGACTTCACGAGCTATGCCTACGGCACCGGCACGTACGAGCAGAACCTGGGTGAGTACCTGGGCTTCGGGACGTACACCGTAGCGGTTCGCGCCGTCGAATATCCGGACATGGCCCCCAGCGTCACCGGGGATTGGACCACGCTCACGTTTACCTACGCGCCACCACCGAACGATCCTCCGGTGATCGAGAACCTGGGGCTGGTCAACGACACCGGGACAATAGGCGATCTCGTGACGAGCGATTCGCGCATTCGGTTCACGCTGACCGACCTCAATCCCAGTTTCTACTATTACATCGAAGTCGACGCCAACGGGGATGGTTACACCGACATCTGGAACTATGCGTCTGGCCCCGGCACATACGAACAGGACCTCAGTGGATACCTGTGGTACGGCACGCAGACCGTGTCAGTGCGAGCGTCGGAGTACCCTGATATGGCACCCAGCGTCACCGGTGCATGGACGACGCTGATGTTCACGCTGGAGCCACCGCACAATTCGGCCCCGACAATCACCAGCCTCGCACTGATCAACGACACTGGCACTCCCAACGATCTGACCACCAGTGATGGCCGCATCGGCTTTGTGCTCCAGGACACCAGCCCCAGCTACTATTACGATCTGCAGTTCGATCTCAACGGTGACGGCTCCGCCGACTTCGCCGAGTATGCCTACGGGCCCGACACGTACCAGCAGGATCTCAGCAGCTACCTGGGCTACGGGACACACACCATCGCGGTGCGGGCCATCGAGTATCCCGACATGGCTCCCAGCGTGACGGGTGAGTGGATCTCACTGACATTCACGTTCGCCCCTCCACCAAACGATCCCCCGGTGATCGCGAATCTCGGGCTGGTGAACGATCCTGACGCCGACTTGAGCACCAGTGATCCGCGGATCGAGTTCACGCTCACGGACGTGAACCCCAGCTTTTATTACGAGTTGCAGTTTGACACCAATGGCGATGGCTCTGCGGAGTTCACGGACACCGCCTACGGCCCAGGAACATACCAACAGGATCTGAGCGGCTACCTGGGCTATGAGGCTTACACGATCTCGGTGCGCGCTGTCGAGTATCCGGACTCCGGCGCTCCCAGTGTGACTGGTGAATGGGCCACACTGACATTTACGCTCGCTCCTTTTCAAAATGATTCTCCCACCATTGCCGACGTGCGGTTGGCCAATGACACCGCCACTCCAGGGGACTTGATCACCAGTGATCCCCGCCTGCGGTTCACGCTGCAGGACCCGGACCCCGGCTCCTCCTACGGGCTCGAGATCGACATCAATGGCGACGGCTCCGCCGATATCTGGAGCGCTGTCTCGGGGACCGGGGAGCACGAGTTCGACCTGAGCAGCCACATCGGTTTTGGTGGGCACACGGTGGCCATTCGGGCCATTGAGTATCTCGACTCCGGAAGCAGCGTCACCAGCGAGTGGACCAGTCTGTCGTTCACATATTACTCCTCGCTCAACAGTGCCCCAATTACCGTTGCGGATCTCTACACGATGACCGCCGGATCGACAATTCTGATCGACCCCACCGTCAATGATTGGGATCCCGATGGAGATTCTCTCACTCTGGTGTCCGTCAGCACCGACTTTGGAACCGTTCAATTGCGGCCTCGCATTTCCGACTTGCAATGGCAAGAGTGGCTGGCGGCTGATGATGGGACATACGCATCCTTTGCCGACTGGTGGGACTCGACTTCCCATGCGATGGAACAGGGCTTTGCGTCGGAGCTGCCTTACGACGTGGAGCTCACGATCACAGGCAGCGAAGTGACTGGACAGGCGACCGTGACATACGGTGTTGCCGACCCCTTCGGCGCCGTTTCATACGGGACCGCCATCGTCACAGTTCTGCCGCCAACTGATGGTTCAGACGGTGGCGCACAGGACGACACCTCGGACACCATTGACGAAATCATCGATGACCTGATTGATCAACTCAATGGGACCACCGGCGGGTCGGGGGGCACGACCACGCCCCCCTCCGGTGAAGGCACGGTCACCGACGGTGGTGGTGTCAGTTCCAGTCAGGGAACCTACAGTTTCAGCAGTGCGGACTGGACTCTGGCCCAAGGATCCGGTGCCAGCGGGTATTGGGCGATTGGAGGGGTTTCTGAGGATCCGTCGGCGCCATCGGCGGATGAGATGCCCACGGACGTCAGCGAACCAGGCGTCGAGGACAGTCTCAACACCAGCATGACGCTCGAAAGTGGGCTGGTCGTGGATCTCCGCACAAACTTCGTGCTCCCAGTCGAGCTCCAAGTCGACTCAGAAGTCACCACGACGGGAGTCCTCCCCATCGACGAAACAGTCGATACCAGCGGCGTGACTCTGACCAGTGTGGGAAGTACGAGTTGGACCCTCACAGTCTTGACGGCCCTCACAACCGAGGGCTGGGTTTACGCCGAGACGTATACCTCGACCTCCATGGTCACGGTCACGGGCAGTGACGGGTCGATGTCCGTTCACACGACAACCTACGACTACGCGTTTGCGGCTGAGCAGACCAGTTCACAAAGCACATTTACGTTGAGTTTCCACCTGGTCGAAGAAGCGACTGGATCGTTTGACGAAATCTGGGAAACGCCCGCCTCCGTACCGGGCGGAGAAGGTGAGACGGAAAGTCCACCGCCGGTCGGGTCGGGAGTGGTCCATTGGCTGTGGTCTCTCACCTCGAGCAACGACTCTTCGTTCACGTACACCGCCGATCAATCCTCCGGTGCGACCACACTCGTATCGTGGGCCAGCACCTCCAGCGATTCGTCAATGGCCGGTCAGGGGACGTACACAGTCGCATTGCCGGGTGGATTGCTGTCGGGAACCTCAGTCATCACGAACTCGGCATCCGAAACGCAGGTGCTCCACATTACCGAGACGTTGGGAGCCGATGGAATCTGGGTGATCACCGCAGGGACAGCCTCAGGCAGTGGCAGCAGTGAGCTGACCAGTCAATATGCTGCTGTGGGGAACTATCAGGCCATCTCAGCCACTTCAGATGTCACTGGCGCGGTGACGGAGTCCGGTGCTGCATCGTCCAGCGTCTCGTATGACTTTGCGGCCGACTATGCGTCCGATGGGACCTGGACTCCGACGGCGGGGAACCTGCAATTTGCAGGCGATTCGACGGCCTCTTATGCCTACAGCGGCAGTGGAACCTTCTACGACACGACCTCGCTGGACGCCACCGCCATCGGCACGGTGGTCGAATCGGGTGGATTCTCCCTCGCGGACAGCTACTCCGGGAGCGCGTTGGTGGGAGCCGACGGACTCTGGCAAGGGACGATGACCGCGACCGGGAGTCAGTCCGCGATGTTCCGACTGCGCACCGGCGGAACCTATGGCGCAGAGGAGATGAGCGGGGTCATGGAGAATGTGGTGGACCAGGCCGACTCGACCACGTACGCGTTCGCAGCTGGTTTGGATGCCATTGGAGACTGGAAACTCGCCAGCGGCGAGTCCCAGTCGACCGGAATCTCCGATTATCGTTCGATGTACTCCGGGACCGGGACCTACAGCCGCGATCTGGCCCAGCAGGCCACGGACGGGTCCACCTCAACTGACGGCGGCGAGACCACGGAGACCACCGAGACGGAGGGGCTGACCAGCAACAAGAGCGGAACCGTTTCCGGCGTGCTCTCCGAGTACCAGGACTTCGGCTCGACAACGACGTCCGAAGTCACCCAGGTGGCCGGTACGGATGGGAATTGGGCAGCGGCCGCCGGGACATCCAGCACGATCACCACCGTCAATTCCGCATTTGCCTACTCTGGTGCCGGCACTTACTCTGCGGAAATCAGTGGTGGGACCGTTGACGGGACAGTGACGGAGTCTGGGCATATCAACAGTTCCGTTTCGATCGTGGAACATGCTGCCTTGGACTTGTCCGGAGCCTGGCAATTCACAGACGGCACCATCGACATCAGCGGCGACTCGCGATTCGATGACGCCTATTCCGGGACCGGGCAGTTCACACTCAGTGACACGGACACCGTGGCCTCCGGCACCTACGGCGAGTCGGCCAAGAGTTACTGGGAAGACCAGTACATGGCCCAGGGCATCATGGTCCTGCCACCCCCGCCCCCTGCGTCATCCGATCCCGCGGGTGAAGAGGGCAGCACCACGACTGAGGCCAGTTCGGGAAGTGAATACTCGTGGAATTGGACGGCGGGCTCGGCCACCGAAAAATCCGGTTATGATTACGCGCTGGCGATGGAGTCTGCCGGGACGGTCACAACGTCCCTGGACGGAGGATCGTTGTCAGGAACGACAAAGGACCACGTCAAATTTAGCGCCGGTGAGGATGTCGAGATTTTCCAGACCATCCTGGAAGATGGCACGTGGCAAGTTGCCTCCGGTACGCGAAATGCCTACGACACGTTCGACCTCAGCTATTTGATGGCCGCCAGTTCCCAGGTTGATACTCCCGCGGTGGGGATGGATGTCACGCTGCAAACCACGCTGGCCACGGAGTACGGCGAGAAAGCCAGCACCACCACCTCAGAAACCCTGCTGGCCGACGGCACCTGGCAACTGGCCACGGGGGACAAGTCTGAGTGGTCGCTGGAGACCTTTGACTCCCTGACCAAGGGGGCCGGCACGGTCGTCAGTTCCGGGGTGACCGTCGAGGTTGCGATCGAGGCTCATGCGAGTGACTTCTTCCATCGGGATCGGAAACAGGCCGTGGTCGATGGCGTGTGGCAATCGACCGAGGGACAACGGACCGACTCCACATCGTCCGATTTCCATGTCGGCGTGCTGGGGGGAGGCCTTCTGGATGCGGCCGGAATGCCGGTCACGGTAACCGTGACCGGCGACGAGTCGCAGACTTCTAACACGATTGCGTTTTATCGCCCGTCGCTGGAAGGGGAATGGATCCTGATCAACGGGAGTGAAGAGGACACCTACTCCAGTGCATTCGGACTGACCGTTGCGGCAAATCAGACCGGCACGCTGCCGGTCACCGAGGGGACGCTGGGCACCGAGATCTCTTTCGTGGCCAGCTACGCCGATGCTGAATTCGAACGGACAGAACGCCACGCGGCCGGCGGGGGAGCAACCCTCTCCTCGACAGGCCAATCGCTGGGTACGGAATCTGCCGAGTGGTCCGCACTAACCGGCGAACGGACCTTCTACCGCTCGGCCACCACAGCGTTCATTGTCTCAGCCACTGGCAGTCTGACGGCCGCTGACGGAGCCACCGCCGATCTGCAACTGTCCATCGAAGATGGCTACGCCTTCACCGAATCGGCCAGGTATACCGTCACGCCCCCCTCCACCGACGAGTCGACCGAGTCCTCCCTGGCGGAGGCGCCGTTCTGGACACCGGCGGAAGGCGCGCGTGCGGATGATCTCTGGCATACCGAGTCAATCGTGATGATGATCTCGGACACATCCGACGTCCAGGTCGCCGGCGGAACAACCACCGTCACCACCGATGTCGGAATCTCGATCACCGCCAGCAACCAGACGCACATCGATTATTCATTGGCCTCCGATGACACCTGGCTACTGGTCGGCGGGACGCAGCAGATGGTCCTCTCGTCCCAACTGCAACTGGAATACCTTGGCGCCGGTACATTCACACATGAGACCCCCAAAGGGACCATCGTGGGAACGACCAGCCTGGCCGGCACCGCCTCCGATGTCCGCACCTGGTCGCGCGATCTCACGATGGACTCCACGGGAACGGTCAGCGTCACCGCGGGGGTCACTGCAGTCGATGTCCACACCCAGGACAAGTTCTCGCTCGCCGGTGCCGGGACATACACGTACGAAACGCAGGGGGGATCGGTCAGCGGGGAATCAACCGAATCCGTGGTCCGCGAAAGCAGCTACGATGAGTACTACCTCGCCACACTGGTTCCCGGAAATGCCAGTTGGAATTACATCGGCAGCAAAACGTCTATTTCCAGCGGTTCCTCCGATTTCGCATATTCCGGATCGGGCACGTACAGTTGGACCCAGTCGACCGGGTCGGGCCGGCAATCGTCGGTGTCTGGAACGATCACCGAGTTCGGAGCGCAGCATGAGGAAACGGCCCAAAGCCAGCTCTTTGACGTGAATCTCTTCGATGGGTCCTGGGAGTCAGGCGTGGGGCAGCTGACCTCCAGTGGCCACACGGCAGATTCTCTGTTCTATACGGGGAGCGGCAGCTATCAGGTGGATTCCACGGACGTGGAACAGGACTATTATTCCGGAGCAACGCAAACGGTCATCAATCAAGGAAGCGGCCAGATCACGGAAGCGGGCTATGTCCTGTCGGCATCCCAGCACGAAACGTCCGCCATTCCCACCGTCGACGGTTCATGGCAGTCCACCGTCGACCAGGGGACGGGCAGCACCACCTCCGGGTACTGGCAGCAGGCCTCCGGCACGATCAACACCTCCTACGCGGAACAGGGATCCGAGCGCAACAACCAGTACTCGGGAACCACCACCGAGTTTTCCCGGTACGAGTCGGCCGACCTGACCACCTCCGCGTACGACGACCTCCTGGAAACGAGCCTGCAAACAAAATGGTCCAGTTTCGCCAGCAAGGACACCAGCAACTTCGCCGGGGATGGCACGTTCAGCAAGACGCTGCCGTCCGAACAGATCAGCGGCTCCATCGACCTGGTCACCATCAAGTCCTCGCGGGAGGAATCCAAGTCGGAATCGTGGGTCAGTCCAGGGGACAACATCTGGCTGCAAGCGGTCGGTGCCCACCATTTTGACTGGAGTGACAGTTATTTCATGGACTCCTCGGGGGCGGGAACATTCCAGGCCCAGCGGAAGGTGGGCAACCTCAGCATTTCGGTCTCCGGGAATGTCACCGATGTGACGTCGACGTACGGCGAGGCCCATACCGAAACCTGGGACGATTCGTACCAAGATGGTGCCTGGCAGCGGGACAGCGGCACCAAAACCAGCACGTACAACTCGGAATCGAGCCGCAAACTGGATGGCACCGGCACCGTCACCATGACACTCTACTCCCCCTTCCAGGGAACACTCTCAGGCGACTACGTGGAGACGCATGACGCCTACGAGAAGACCCGCAACAGTGAGAAGTATGCGGCGGATGGGTACAACTGGGACCTGACCTACGGCGACTATTACAGCAAGTCGGACCTGAAGCACACGGGAACGGTGGCCTCCATTTCCGGGAGTTACAGCCACAACGGCTTAAACGGCACTGGATCCGGCACGGCGAGCCTCACGGATCAAGCGTCCGGCACGGCGACCAAGCAATGGTCTCCCGAGACCAAGCAATGGGAACATGCGGGGAGCGGCACGGCGACGCACAGCGACTATTCGGAGATCACGCTCACGGCCCAAGCCGAGCAATCGTCCACGCCCGATCCCTGGACCAACGGCGTCGAGAGTTCCACCAGCTCAGCCCACCAGGTGTTGGAAGAGGAAATCATCTCCCGGGATGACCACTCCTGGTCCGCCCCCTGGTCGATTGGCACCAGCGGCACAAAGTCGACCTGGTATCTCAGCACCGACACCACGAGCGAGCAGTGGACGTATCGATCCAACTACTCGAACACATCCACATGGACCGGTCCCTACACAACCGGCGGTTTTGCGGAACTCGATGCCCAGTTCTCGGGGGCTTCGGGGGGCGAGCTTCTGCTGACCCACTCCTCGGGGAACAGCTCCAGCGACACACGATCCGGTCACGACCAGCAGACCAGGTCCGTCACCGCCCACGCCACGCAGGCCTATGCGGACTGGTCGGCGGGACAGAGCATCCCGGATGAGGCCTGGGGGGTCAGCGAACAGCGGACCGTGAGCAGCGGCACGCGGGATCACACGTTCAGCAGCCAGGGCACCGACACACTCACCCTGACTGATGGCCAGCAGCAGGCCACGCTGGCCCAGTCCTCGTGGCACCATGGCACCACGCACGATGAGCACACCACGACCGAGGACTGGCTGGTGGGGTACACCGTGCGGGAGGTCAGCGGCTCGCTGACCGAAAGTGCCGGCACCGCCCCCGGCGAGGAGCCGCCCGCTCAGCCGGCCCACACCGCCGCCAGCGCGTACGCCTACAGCGATGCCGGCTCCGGGTTCGCTCCGGAATTCTACTTCGGCCACGACTTCCAGCCCGCGAGCGTCCCCGCCTTCCAACTGAACGCGACGGCCGCCAATGTGCCGGGAAAGGTACTCCTCGGCCCGGAGCCAACGGTGACCCAAGCCTTCTTCAATGGCCTTGGTCAAGGAGCAGCCAACATTGGTTATGCTGCCGGCCAGATCGGCCACGGCATTTACCAGACGGGGCTGCAGGCAAAAGACACGTTGGGGGTCACGGGCGAACTCCTCGGACTCATTGAGCGTTACGAGTGCGTCAGTGAATTGGGCCAGGCCGGCGATGTGGGCGCGGTCACGGCGGCAGACTTCTACTCGCTGTCGACATTCGCGGGCATGATTCCCGGCGTTTCGCTGGGCCAGAGCACGGTGGCCTGGTGGAAAGGGGAAATCTCGGACGACGAGTACAGCGTGGCCTGGGCATCGTTTGGGTTTGAAACCCTGATGATGGCCGGCGGCCTCCGCGGGACAACCATCGGCACCGCCCCCTTGCGACAAGTGCCCCAAATCGCTATCACCGAGGCAAAGGCGGCAGTTGGCAATGTGGTCAACAAAACGAAGCAGTTTTTTGGGGCCAGACGTGGCGCTGTCACAATGGCGGAGGGTTCGCCGGCCTGGGCTGGCCCGATGGTCCGTGAGTACGCCAATAGCGTTCCAGCGATAGATGGCTTTACTGATGTGTTTATTCACGGCACTCGTAATGGCAGAGCATTCTCTGTTATCCACAATGGCCAAGAGGTTATTCTTAGTCACCGTCAAATTGCTGGATGGTTGCAGAGTCAAGGAATCGAGGGGAATGTCCGTTTGATTTCATGCTACTCCGGCTCGTTGCCCACTGGAGGTGTTGCCCAGAATCTGGCCAACAAACTTGGTGTGACGGTTCGTGCCCCAACCAACGCAATTACGGTTCATTTCAATGGCTCGCTCACTGCTCCTCCGGGAACACGCTGGCGAGACCTGGTTCCCGGAGGCAGATGATGACAACGCATAAACGAGTGGGATTCTTCTTCGAGCAGTCGGTAGAGGATCAGCAAAGATCGCTGAATTCCCTTCGCAGTGATGTGGCGCACCCAAAGGAGGATCAGATTGTCGAGTATTTAGTTTCCGGTATTAATGTGTGCGTATACATGATGCATGAGCATGACTATCTAGCTGATCCACCAGTGTTTATTGGGGAAGGACTTGTGAAGTCGGATGGTGAGTGGGTGTGGCCTGCGTCGCTTGCGCATTATGTTCGTGAATACCACATCTCGCTGCCTCAAGAATTCATTGAGAAGATGGAACGAACCGACTGGCGTGTTCCGCCCAACGCTGAATGCGCACCAGACATACCAGAAGGCCATGTCGAGATGTGATTACTTACGCGATGCCGGCTCCGGGTTTGCACTGGAGTTCTACTTCGGACACGACTTCCAGCCCGCGAGTGTTCCCACCCTGCGGTTGAGCACGACGGCCGCCAATGTGCCGCAGTCCAATTCACACATTTCCACCGGGGGTAGTCCCGATTACGTCCAAATTGCCCTGTTTGCTTCCAGCTTGTTTCCTCCAACCGCTGGTGTGAAATACCTCTTTGATGGCACAGTCTCGCAAGTCGGGGCATCGGTTCAGGAAGTCGGTGCCTGGGTTGCTAAAACCGGTGACGATCTTGCAAAACACATGGATAACGGCTACCTGGCGGTCCCCTTGTCCTTCTACTCTGCGTACTACGGAAACGTCATTCAATTTGCTGGTGGAATGATCAACATTGACGGGCAGATTCAAAGCCTTGAGGATCGCATCAACACTGGATTCCAGTACTACGAGGCGACGAAAAGCACGTCCACGGCAATCGCGGCGTTCCTGGGCATGGCCCCGCTCGCCGAAGCGATCGCTGGTTACGACATCCTGACCGGGGAAAAACTCAATGGCGATGAGCGGTTCGATCGCGGGGCGGCCGGCCTGTCGGCCACGTTGAGCACCGCGGCCCAGCTCGGCGGCGCTTACGTCACGGCCAATCGCTTCGCGCTCCGTGTCACTGCCCGAACAAGATATGTGACAAACGGCCCAGCTGGTGCCATGTTCGACTCGGCGAAGCCGCTGACTAGTAGTCAACGATCGTTGCTTGGGAATCTTCAATCCGCTGGAGCTGAGGTCATTGTTGGAAAGAAATTCGTTTCCATGAACGATCTGCGCAACCTCACTTTGCACACTGGCGATGAGTTTGCGATGCTCACTCGAGGAGGCGAGCGAATGATTGTCCGTGGTAATGGAGGGAAAATTCCAACCCTGAATGCAGATCGTGCGGCACAGCTTTCAGGACAGGGTTGGCGATTTTCAGGCCACACTCACACGCCGGGCTTTCAGGCAGTTCGTTCACAAGGTGACATAAATGTATTGAGAGCATTCGGCCAACGACAGAGTGCCATCTGGGGCGCCCAATGGAGAACACGACCGGGCAGATTCTTTGGCCAGATGTCGGACGAAATTGATTTCAACATGGGGCTGTTTAGGTAGGGAATACAAATATGTTGACATGGGATGAAGCGATTACCATCGGCTGCAAGAAATATCGGGAGTTGTATCCGAAAGGAACGATTCCGCCAGAGCTTGAAGAGCAGGGTGGGCTTGGGTCAAATTCCGAAGGTTCATTGGTGATTGTCCATGTGACCTATTGGTTTGAAGGGGAGTCCGAACCATTCTATTTATTTCGGGCTTCTGTGAATCGAGAATCAGGTGATGTCTGTGTGACAAATGCCGAAGATTGGCATGTGTTAGAGGGCAGGACATTTGATAACTCGCAGAGCCTATGAGTTGAGTTGAATTTGCCGGGTGCCCCGGCTCTGTGAGCCGGGATCGTTGGGGTAATCGTGCATCATGAGCCCGCAGCGGGTGGCGGAGATTCTCACGCTCTCGGTGGGTGGGCAGACCATCCAGAGCACCACGGAGCACCCGTTCTTTGTGCAGGACAAGGGGTGGACGGAGGCGCAGGAACTGCAGCCGGGCGATCTGCTCTCGACCAGTGAGGGCCGGTGGGTGGCGATTGAGTCGATCCACCGTGACCGACAGCCCGCCCCGGTGTACAATCTGACGGTTGACTATTGGCACACCTACTTCCTCGGCACCCCCGCCTGGGGCTTCGACGTCTGGGTGCACAATAATCACAATGTGCGGGGCGTGCCGAGCAGGTCCAGCTCATTTGTGAAACGCGACAATATCACGAAACGATTTGTCGGAGACCTAACCGGAAAGTCACCCGCTGAAGTCGCAGGTAAGCTCCAACAGCAAGGCTGGACGATGTCCCACCCGCAGGCTTCGTTCCCGAACAAGACGCAACACACCATCTTCACGCGGACAACCAAGCACGGCTCCACATACATACTGGATCATCATCCAGGCGGCGGAATCCATCAAGGTTCGTACTGGAAGGTGTACAAAATCGTTGGCGGGGAGAAGGTCGTGCTGGGGCGAATCGCGGATTCGAGCTTTGTGAATTTCGGGCGGATTATGGATTCGCCCGTTTACATCAACGGCGGAATAGCCAACTAAGTCTGGGCATCACGTATTCCTAAAAGCGGAATTGTACCATGCACATTACGCCGCTCGTGACGCCTACCTCCGTTTCGGGGATCTCGGTAGGCGATGACATTGAGTCACTAACATCGTCCTTAACCGAGGCGTCGTTACCCTTCCTCGAAAGCAGATTTGAGAATTGTGGGATAACCTTCCGCAAAGTTGACATTTCCCGCCACGGAATCACTGCTGTTGCAGGTCCCAAGGGCAGAATAGTGCGCGTCTCCTGCGCTCTCCCATACGCGGGACGATATAGAGAAAGCTACTTCCCTGGGATGACGATAGGCGAGCTTCGGTCGGTGGCGAAGAAGTTGCTTCTCATCCATGGAATGATCGTTGCCGACGACGAGTTTCGCGTTGCATTTGAATTCCCGGAGACTTTCGATGGTGTGGGTTACGATGACGTGGATTATGTCAATGAACTCCCCACGCACATGCCAGTCTCTGGAATCCATATACAGGACGCGGAGTGGTGGCGATAAGCCCTGTGTCATGCACCTTGCCTTCCGGCCGGGTGCCGGGTGCCCCGGCTCTGTGAGCCGGGATCGTTGGCGTAGTCGTGCATCATGAGCCCGCAGCGGCTGGCGGAGATTCTCACGCTCACGGTGGGTGGGCAGACCATCCAGAGCACCACGGAGCACCCGTTCTTTGTGCAGGACAAGGGGTGGACGGAGGCGCAGGAACTGCAGCCGGGCGATCTGCTCTTGACCAGCGAGGGCCGGTGGGTGGCGATTGAGTCGATCCAGCGTGACCGCCAGCCCGCCCCGGTGTACAATCTCACCGTCGATTACTGGCACACCTACTTCCTCGGCACCCCCGCTTGGGGCTTCGACGTCTGGGTGCACAATGATCACGTTAAGCGGGGCGTTTCCCTCAATAGCGGTGAGTCTCTTCGGCGCCCGTACAAGCGGAAGGCCTTTCGCGAGGCGGTTGAAGATGCGGCACCAAGAACAGCGGACGGTATGCCAATTGACCCGAACTTGAAGACGCCAATCGAAGGAAGGCCACATTTTGGTCACGTCTATGGTGAGGAGCACCGGCGTCTTGTGAAGGAAGCCGAGGCCCTGGGGATGAACCAGAAGCAGTTCAATGACTGGATCAACAGTCACCCAGAGTGGTTCCAACTAGAAGACCCAATCGCGAACATGACCCATTTTTTTGAGAAGCCAGGTGGATGATGAGCGACCTTGATGCTGCGATAAGAGCAGTTTACCAAAAGGACTACGATTTCCTCGATGAATTCATGACCCCTAAGAATTCATCGGAAGTTGACGAGGACGGACGAACCCTCTTGATGCATGCGGTGCTTGCATCGAATGCAGATTGTGAAATGGTCCGGTTCCTGATTGACCACGGCGTTCCCGTGAATGCGCCGGATGCCGACCAGAAATGGACCGCCCTGCATTTCGCCGCGAGAGAGAAACGTAGCGACATCGTCGATCTGTTGTTAAGAACCGGGGCAGACGTAAACGCAGTTGAGGTTTTCGGGAACACTCCGCTCGCGCGTTCACTCGATTCCGTGCCATTTGATCGGCGCACCATCGAGTTGCTCATAAGAGCTGGTGCTGACCCGGAACACAGGAATCGTCACGGCAAGTCACCTTTGGATGTCGCCCGCCTAATGAAGAACAAAGATTTGGAATCCCTGCTTCTGAGCAACTAACGTACACTTCGCAGGGTGGCCCGACCGCTCCTTTTGAGCGGGTCGAGTGGCACTCCCTGAGGCACGAGGGCGTGGCCCAAAGCAGAAACTTCAGCCCGGCCGGGATCGCTTGGGTTCGTCGAGCATTGTCGGTCCGTAGCGGGTGCAGGCGGTGCATCAGCGGGTGGCGGAGATTCTCACGCTCACGGTGGGCGGGCAGACGATTCAAAGCACCACGGAGCACCCGTTCTTTGTGCAGGACCAGGGGTGGACGGGCGGCTCAGGAACTGCAGCCGGGCGATATGCTCTCGACCAGCGAGGGCCGGTGGGTGGCGATTGAGTCGATCCAGCGTGACCGCCAGCCCGCCCCGGTGTACAATCTGACTGTTGACTATTGGCACACCTACTTCCTCGGCACCCCCGCCTGGGGCTTCGACATCTGGGTGCACAATAATCACCATGTGCGGGTTTCTTCGTTGGCAAAAGACCTCTTGAACGGGCATGACGTTCGAGTGAAGTCCATCAGGCAGGCAGACGCGGTACTCAAGGAGGCTCTCCCCAATGGCCGCAAGGTGACTGGAACCGGTCCTCGGCAGTCGGGGCCGCCCGATTGGACCAAGTTCAAAGGCAAGGACGCCAACGGGATTTATCACAAAGATTACCAATTCGACCCTAACACAGGGCGAATCTACGGACACGGTCCTGGCAACCCACATGGCGCATTTAAGCACATCAACGTCAAGTTGCCTGACGGCCGAAAAGTTACGATAATCATTGAGCCAAACTAGGGGACCGTCCGTGGACGCCACAACCTTCGCTAATCGTCTCTTTGGTGGGAAGACAAACTGCGTTGTCTATTCCAACGGAACAAATGAAGGATTGGTTTCTGTATGGATGCACGGTTCATCAATCGTCTTGACTTGGGAAGAGTGTCCCAAGGGTGAGCAATATGATGAATCTACCTACACTCGCGACGAACGACATGTTTTCAGTACGCTCGATGAATTGACGGCGTTTTTGTCCGAAAGAAATCTTTCGATGGAATCTTTTGCACCGTAACGCATGATCGTAGCGGGGCGCTGGGTGCCGAGATTGTTGACATGAACGGACAGCGGAGATTCTCACGCTCACGGTGGGTGGGCAGACCACCCCGCCAGCGGTTGTCGCTGTGAATTGACAAATGCTGCCTCGGGGCCATCATGGAGCCTTCCGTCAGATCGCTGGAGAGGTATGGACCCGCTCATGTCGCGACTGGCAGCTTAACTGGGCCACCGGACGTTCTCATTTGTCCGGTCAAAACTCGGGATGTCTACGAATGGAACGTCGGCTCATCATTGCCTTAGGGCCAGGAATGTGTGGACTGGACGCCGTAGTGGATGTCCTGAACCGTCAACCGAACTGCCAGATGACACTCGGAAGCGGCCCGACGCTCCCCTGGGATAAATCCGCGTGCCTCCCGGATCAGTTGCAGCTGCGTGTTCAGCGACTGGCCAACGAGTCGTCGTCGCGGATCTTCGGAGACGCAGGAACATCGTACCTCCCCTATGTGCGCGACATCGCGTCGGCATTTCCCGATGTGCGATTCCTCTGCTTGCAGCGTCCACGCGATGAGGTGGTCCGTGAATACATCGCCTGGCTCAAGAAAAACTCCCCGATACCCGTTAATCATTGGGCGCAAACGCCTCCCCCCGGCTGGACTCACGATCCAATTCTCTCCCGCTGTTTCCCCAAGAATGATGTGGTTCATCTGGACGAGGGACTGAAACGATACTGGGATGACTACGATCAAACCGCAGTTGCCCTGGCGCGAGAGTTGCCGGATCAGTTTCGCGTGATCGATCCGGAGGTGTCGCTCAATACAACCGAGGGCCTCCAGGAACTGTTGAGCTTTGTCGGAATTCCCGCGGAGGAACAGGTCATCCTGGCCGGACGCTGGAAGGCGAAACCCGAGCCAGACATCAAACGCGACCGGCCAATGGCTCCCCGTCCCGGAGACGATCCGTACGATCCACGGCGCTGCGTGGTCCTGGTCCCCTACACGACTCACATCGTTCCCCAATGTGATGAGTCACTGAAGGAATTGGAGCGACGCGGCTATCCCGTTCGTCGCGTGATGGGTTTTGCGGCGATCGACCAGGGACGCAACCAACTGGCCACGGATGCCCTCGTCGATGGTTTCCAGGAAACGATGTGGATTGACGCGGACGTTGGTTTTCATCCCGATGACGTGGATCGTTTGCGCCGACTGAACCTGCCGATCAGCAGCGGCATCTACGCGCAAAAGGGCCGCCGCGCCATCGCCAGCCATGTCCTGCCCACGACGGAAAGTCTGACATTTGGCCCCGAAGGTGGCGTCATCGAGATTCTGTACGCCGCCACCGGATTTCTGCATGTCCGCAGAGAAGTGTACCTTGATGTGCTGAATCGCTTGAATCTTCCCATCTGCAATGAGCGATTCGAGCATCCGATCGTCCCATACTTCCATCCCATGATTCACGAGATGGAAGATGGCCGTTGGTATCTGGCGGAGGACTACTCGTTTTCACAGCGGGTCCGATTGGCGGGCCATAAGATCTATGCAGACACCCGCCTGCGGCTTTGGCATTTCGGGAGCTATCCCTACGGCTGGGAAGACGCCGGACGGGATAAGGACCGTCAGCAGTCGTTCACACTCCGATTCAAATCGCAGGACTAATTACCAGCCTGAGTGAATCACTCCGCGAGTAACGCCATTCGAGCGAGGCTGACAACGACCTGGGGAATCAGATCTGCCAGGACATTTTGTGCGTCCTGTGCCGATGTGAGGCGGCGTCCATCTGGCTGAAACAAGACCAGATCACCGCGAGAAACCGCCTCCGCCGCATCGCGGACCAGGGACTCCCTGTCGTGCTGCCCATCCAGTCGACGCAAGACAAACCGCTGAATGTCATCCAGGGCCATGTGCTCGTGGAGTCGATTAGTCGCTGAGGCCTGCTCACTGGCCTGGGCGCGTGCCAGTGGAGATGCCAAAGGCTTGTCCGAGGGTTCGCGACGGAAAGACGGTTCCGAGATATGCAAGTCAATCATCGACGTCGCGAAGCACCGCAACATTGTTTTCGCGAGGCTCTGAGACACATCGCTCATCACTTCCTGATCGACAGGAACGGGCCGACCAGCAATGAAAGACCGCGACGTGGCCGCCAATTCCGTAAACGGCAGACTGCTGGGCCACGCTTTCTGCAGGTGCATCATCGCCGCCTTGACGACGGGACTCGTTGTCGTGAGTTTTGAGCCCCGCCTCTGCAGAATCGCCGAGTCAGATGATCGCACGTCAATGGAATCTCCTTCCGGGACCGCTGACGACGCAACTCTCATTCTCTGCAGCCGCTGCGGGTTGGGAGATGTGTCGACCCGTTGGTTAGCGTGCGTCACGATCGTTTGCCGGAATGCCCGATTCCTCAAGAAGTCCATGTATTGTTCCAACTCAATCCGATCGCGAGCAACGCTTTGAAGCATGCCACGAACCTGGTCTGGAAAGTTTTCCAGGGACATCACGCCAAAGTCGGCTTCGCCGACATACTGCAGGCCATGTGATTTCAGGCGTTCGTGAAACTGATGGAAGTAGACGGGCTCATTGATCGCCTCAAGGTGTTCATGCATCAGGTATGAGTCATCTGCGCGTCCAATCGATTCCAGTTCTGATCGCAACATCAGCCCATACGCGTTGTTCTCTGCTTTGACCGAATTCGTCAGGAACGTGAGCAGTCCCCGCGCCTGCGCGAGCTGTTCCGCCGGTTCCTCATACTGACTGGCTCGATACCGCATGATGTCTCGGATCATGCCTCGCATGCGCCAACCGGGGTAGGTGTTGTAGCTGATGTAGGCCACGCCGCGAGGTGAGAGATGATCCCGCACAATGTCCAGAATCTTCCTCTGCACCGAGTCCGGCACCCACGAGTAGACACCATGAGCAATGATGTAGTCGAAGGGCTTGTCGGCTGTGAAATCCAGAATGTTCTGGCATCGAAGTTCGACATTGCCAAGGCCAGCCTTCTCCAAGAGTTGTCGCCCCGAGTCGATCTGCTTCTCGGAACCGTCAATTCCGAGCAGCGCGGCATTTGGATACTGGTCGGCTACGGGCAACAGATTCCCTCCACTTGCGCAGCCAAGCTCAAGCATCCTCGCCGTTTCAACAGTCGGTGGCTCCAGCCCAAACAACGTCGCGATGGTCGCCAGCCGATCTGGATGCGCTTGCCGAAACGGCATGCTTCGATAGGGAACCTGATCATAGGAATTCGTGGAAGCTGAATCGGCCAATTGATCGCTGGGCATCGGACGTCGTGTCAATTTTGAAGGGCGGTATCGGGACTTCGAATGACGTACGGAGAGAGTAGTTACATTTCCGCACGCCGGAAACGGTCGAGACTACAGCGGTGAAAATGGGAACACGTCACGAAGGCCTGAGCAAATGGAATTGACTCGGGCCTCACTCAGACACTGCATTCCTGACAGGATTCCGTCCAACGTGATCTTGGGATCTGGCTGAATTGGTTCGCGATTGTCCACCCCCGAGCTTCCCAGGAAATAGTCACGGAACTTGAAGCGAGTCGATCCAGCGCGGTCTTCGTGACCCGTTTCCAGCCGCATCCAACAATTGGGAATTCCCAATGAGTCGGCGACGACGAGGCCGTGCAGTGACGAGGACGCAATGTGTTGGCACTGAGAAACGTGCCCGATAACGGACATGGCATCTGCAGCCGGGTCAATCAGGGTGACATCACTACGTTGAACGAGCGGGCTTGCGAAGAACGGGTGCTTGCTCTCGGACCAGTGTGGAATGACTCCCAGCACATACCGTGGATTGGGAAGGCTTGAAGTCAGTTCACGGGCAAACAGTCCTGGCTCTCCCAGTACAGGTGACTCTGTTGTCTGCCCCCTGAGTTGCTCGGCTGTCAGGGGACCACGAACTGCAACAATTCTTGCGGCTGGGACAGAAACGTGGTCCCGATCGACCATGCATCCGGTCCCCCAGACGTAACCTCGATACTGCTCGAGCACGCCCCGGTCATAGAGGTGCGTAGCGAGCAAACTTCCAATGCCCAGCAGGTCTGCCGATTCGAACGGAGCCCAATCCGTCCATCGCTTGGAGAGGCGTTCACAGACAATTCGGGACAGTTCGTCGCCAAAGTTGGGACGACCATTCCACCAGTGAAGTCGAATCATGGTGAACGCTTCCGGTCTATTGTTCACAAACCTGCGGGGAGAACGCAGTCAACGCACTGAATTTGAACGGAGACCGAAACATTGCAAATCTGGTCAGAAATCTGTTTCAGGAACCCTGTGGCAAGACGGGATCATATCCCAAAGGAGAGCTGAGTTGCGAACGGCTTTCCAGAAGCTTGGACGATCGCCGAAGCTGGACGAACAGTTTGATTCGACGACGGCCAAGATATAGACCGTGATGAGTCTGCGAGTCGTCCAAACCTCCACTGAAGTGAAGTCGGTCGGGAAAAGATTCTCGCGGCCGACTGGGACCTGGTCCTCGGCTCCGCTGGCGCACTGTTGGCGATCCTCCGAGAACAGTCTCGGCAAATCGGCTGAAAGGCCCTCAATATGGGAGTACTCAACATGGCGATGCTCGCCCCCAGCGATTGCGATTCTGGAACCAGATGACTGCTCGTCGAGCGAGATACGCTCTGGCTCCCCACTTTCACAAACTGATCTCACCACGCCCCCCCCAGACTCAAGCGATCGGATCCGGAGGTATTTCCACGCTCTCCCGCGACAATGGGATGCGTCAACAGAGAAAAATGCATCACTGGGTTGGCTGAGAGAGCCCAAGCGAGGGGACAGTAGCGGCTCGGTCGGGATGATGGAGTTACGTCAGCCTGAGCACCCATGACGCCCACGGCAGGTGAGCCTCCGAGAGTTCTTTCGAAGCAGGCCATTGACAACACACTCATGTGTAATCTACTCTTGTGTACACCTACACAAGAGAGTTGTGTTATGCCGCGTTGGCCACGAGAACTGACGAAGAAGCAGGAGCGGATTTGCCGCTTCGTCGAGCGGTATTGGAACCGGCACGGGATCGCCCCGACGTTTTCGGAGATCGCTGACGAGTTAGGTCTAACCGACCGTTCGCATGCCCGGCAGAGTGTGGGGCTGATCGCGAAGAAGGGATTCCTGGAGATGCAGCCGGGGATTCCCCGGTCGCTCAAACTGACGGATCGCTGGCGGCAGTTTCTCAACCGCCGTCTGGATGAGCAGACGAGCCCGCTGGTGGACGAAGTGGCGAAGGATCAGCCTGACCTGTTCACCCGCTGGTCTGCTGACGACTGGGCGCAGTTGCGAAGCGTGCGCGGAGTCGGCGGAGCGTTGACGCGCGAAGCAGTCTTCGCGGAGGCGGCGAGAATCAACGAGAACCGTGACATTCGCCAGATGTTCGAGGCGCTGCTGACCGTGGGAGCGACCCGCGAGCAACTCGTGATGTGGATCAAGGAGAAGTATCAGGAAATTGACGCCAGGGAGTGGAGAAAGAATCGGCGGAAGGGATGACTCCTTCCTTGGTATTGGGACAGGTGGCCAACGATGGTGACGTATGTCGAGATCAGCCAGGTTTTGGACGAACTCGTCGAAAATCTGCAGGAGACAACGGGTCTGTACGGCCCGGCGATCGACCCGTTCGATCTGGCAGAACGGTTGCGAAACAGTGTACTGATTGACCCGACCTTGCCGGCACGCGGATGTCGACGGGAATTGTGCGGGGGCGTGTCAAGCATCGTGATCGCTCCGGATGACCGGGACGAACGGATGTGCTTCGCCACGGCGCACGAGATTGGTGAGCAACATGTCGCCAACCTGTGCGACCGGCTGGGGCTGTCGATCACCGAATGTAGTGAGCGGATGCGGGAAGTCCTGGCGAATCGGATTGCGTCCCGATTGCTGGTCCCGAATCCCTGGTTTCGTGACATCGCGGTCGAGACAGACTTTGATCTGTTCGAACTGAAGCAGACGTTTCCGTTCGCCAGCCATCAGGTGATTTCCTGGAGGATGCTGGATGTGGAAACGCCGACGATTATCACGATCTTCGACAACGGCCAGCGGTACAGCCGGAAGGCGAACTTTTCCGGCCGGCATGAGATGCAATCGCTGGAGCAACACGCCTGGAAGCAGTGTCGGCAAGACGCGGAATTCGTCGATGTGAGTCGCGGAAGTCTGCGGGTCCAGGTGTGGCCGATTCATGAGCCGGACTGGAAGCGAGAGATCATCCGAACCACGCTTCTGGACTGGGAGTGAACCATGCCGCCGACCTCTCCCTGCTGGAAGCACATCGCCAAGATTCGCGAGCTGCGGCTCGTCGGCATCTGCCTGCCTCCTCCGTCCGCCTCGTCCATTGCGTGACTGAGTTCTTGTGAAAGGAACCCCAACTGCGCTCACGGTGCGCGCTGACCATGCTGAGGTAGAGGACCTGCGATGCCCGCAACTGCTTTGGTTGTTGAAGATGATGATCGTGACATGGCCGCGATCGAGGATGCGCTCTGTTCGATGCAGCACGAGTTTGAACGGACCACCAACCAGTCGGACGCACTGCGACTCCTGGGAAACCGGGAGTTTGACTACGCCATTCTCGATCTCCGCATCCCAGCTCGGCCTGACCGGAAGAGTGCAGACGTCGAGTTCGGCGGGAATCTACTCCGTGACCTGCGCCAGCAATGGCCGGAACAGGATCTGCCGGTCATCGTGATGGCGGACGATGTCGAGTGCTTCGGCATGGCGAAGTGGCTCATCGAAAAGGGAGCGTCCGACTTCGTGTCGAAGCCGTTTCGCACGACACACGAGTTGGGGGATGTCATCCGCCGTGTACTCAAACGAAGCGACCGGCCGCGACGTCCTCAACAGAACCGACCAAAATCTCAGGAGTTCGCCGGCGGAGAGTTGGTCATCACGCCAAAGGAAGCCACGTTGCTCGGCGTCCGGATCATCTCCAGCGGAGGAATGGGGCACTCACTGGCGATCCTGCGACTTCTCTCACAGCGAGATCGTAATGGGAATTTCGTGACCCGGTCAGCCGAGGAACTGGCCAACCAGTTGGAGGTGCTCGGGGGGCAGACTGCGATCGCTGGTTACGTTCGCACGATCCGAGAGAACATCATTCGCCGGTTGCAACGCGAACGTGGTGTGAAATGCCATCGAGACGATGTGATTGAACGGACGCCGAGCGGGTATCGTCTCCGCGATTGGATCACGGCCACGTTCGACGAGGAATTGAATTTGGCCCCATCACCGCGCGAGAGTCGTGGCCACACGCATCGGGATTCGGTCGGCGTCCCATTGAATCCCCGCCAAATGTGGGTTGTTGAGCAACTTGAGTCCGGGTGCCCACTACAGCGGCGTCAGATCGAGGTCGTGTTTCAGGTTCATTCCAAGACTGCCAAACGCGACCTTGCGGAACTCGTCCGGCATGGCCTGATCGAGTACGTTCGCTCCGGCCAGGGGGGATACTACCGGCTCGTCCGCGGGCTGAAGACCGCCTGATCATTTGCCGTTTTCGACGGCCTCCACCATCCCCAGGATGGCCTGCCGAATGAGGGGCGGAAGCGACGGCCACGCCAGGACAACACGCGCCATTTCAGCGGTGATTTCCGACGGCAAATCGCTTGGCACCACTGTTGGCACCTCGCCCTCCGGCGTTTGCCCTAACTGGTTCGTGTCGTTTACGTTTGGGGCAACGTACCCGCAGTTTCCTAAACCGAAGGTTAGTGGTTTAGTGGTTCGAGCCCACTGGGGTGTACTCCGAAAGCCATAAGCCACAACAGCTTATGGCTTTTTTCGTGCGCCGTGTTTGTATCCAATTATGGCCACTCCGAGCCTGTATCCAATTTGGCCCGTTTTGGGTTGCGGTATTTTGCCACCACCTCGACTCGATCCACTTGTCGATCTTGCGTCGGTAAAGCTTCCATACCTTGCCGTTTCCTGTGCCGGGAACGATGCAACTCTTCGGTATGTCACCCTGACAAATCCTGTCCGTGATCCACACCTGCGTACAAGCAAGCCGGTGAGCGAGGTAGCTTGTCCCCACGATGTCAGTTGGGGGAGGAGCGAAGTGGTCAGCGAGCCGTTCTAACGCTTCTGCGATTCGTTCGACGCTGGAGAGAAGTCGTCGAATATCCGCCACCGTTCAACTGCGACTCAGGCCAGCTTCGGATGACCCGCACTGAAGTGCCAGCGACACAATGGCTCTGTCGCCGCTGTGGAGCGGATATGCCCGATCCTCACAAGCCTTGCCGGGCGTGCGGATTCGGACGCTGGACGTGCGGTGCATGTGGGGCACTTGTCTCGGGCCAATTCGCCCAATGCTCCGAGTACGGCAATCATCCCCGGCCCGAGTGAGGCCCCCTAGTACGAGAAGGTTTCAACTTTCCACGAGCAAAGGGGATCATCACATGAAGAAAAACGTGACCGAATGCGAAGTCTTGAGCATCGATTCCGGGGTGGCTGACTGCCCAATCAACGACGAACCAATTCCCGTCTTGTTCGTGACCCGCCGTCCCATCCGCTTGTGCTCGGCAAGGTAGACCTGCCCCATTCCACCGGCACCGACCGTATCGAGGATCAGATAATTGCCGAGTACAAGCCCCCGGTACTTGCCCTGATAGATTCGCTGTGCCTGAAACTTGGTCAGTTTCTTCTTCTTGATCAGCAGCTTGGCAAGTTCCTCGCCATTGGCTGGAAAGGTATCCAGTGACTGCTAGAAGGCGGTGACCTCCTCCAGCGTCATGACCCCGCTCTCGGTGAGGTTCTCAATGAACTTCTTCGTAGGAATTGACACGCCATAGCCCAACGTGGTGATCAACCTCGAATTGAAGAGGCCAGTATAAGCTGGACAAAATTGACGGAACAAGACTCACTTGGCACTTCAGGACGATTTATTGTTCTTCACCGGGAGCTGCTCAGGTGAGTGCATGAGTGTGTCTTTGGCGTGCTGGCCCGGAGGCGGCCAGAGTCTTGTCAGCCTCTGGATCAAGCTGCTCGGCATTCAAACGACTTCACCAAGCCGCCCAGCCGACCGACTCGAGAGAGACTGAATTGAAGTCGCCTGGCTGCTGCTCTGGATGGTCAGGGACCAGCGAGGGGCGGTCTCCCCGCCAATCACCTTCGTCCGATTCAGGGAAGGTCCCAGGAGTGGACGACTCCGGCTGTGTCACCGGCCAATACGGTCAAGCCATCGCTCGACATGGCGACTCTGGTCGGAAGAAGTCGTATGCCATCGGTGGATGATGTTTCTGCGATGGAGAACTTCTTCAGTTCGTTGCCATCAGCCGACCAGATCTTCACGACGCCGTCGCGGCCACAGGTGACAAGTTGCCCCTTCGGCCCGAAACTGCAGTCCAGCACACCATCGGCATGGGCATTTGGCTTGTTTGCAAGCGGCCAGCCATCTTTCACGTCCCACCACACAACGCTGCCATCTTCTCCGCAGGACGCGACAACCTTCGAGTCACTTCGCCATGAGAGGGCCCGCACGGACTTCTTGTGCTCAGAGAGTGGCAAGATCACCCCGCCGGTCGTTCCATCCCAGAGATGGATATTGCCGATCCTGTCTCCCGTGGCCAGATACTTGCCGTCAGGTGAAAATGCGACAGCAGTGACCCAGTCTGTGTGCTTGTCGATGCTCGTCTTGAGGCTGCCATCCTCAGTGGAATAGATCTTCACGAGTCGACTTGTACAGCCAATCGCCACCAGTTTTTCATTCGGCGAGATGTCGGCGGCGATGATCGCATCAGGCTCGTCGGCGACGCTTGCCAGGCGTTCACCCGAGGCCACGTCGAAGAGCGCGACGGTTCCTCCCTGGACCGGCTTGCCACCAGCGGCGAGAAGCAGTCGACCGGATCGGCTGAACGTCAGTACGAGCGGTTCACCCTCGGAAAACTTAATCGCCCCCAATGGGCTGCGTGTTGCCGGTGCAAACAGATTGATCGCACCGTAGCCGCTGCTCGCCGCCACAGGCGCCCGCGGACTCGTGGCCAGGGCAAGCACCGGATAAGGTCGCCGCGTGGCCGCACGAGGGAAAGTTGGCAAATTCGCCGGAACCGCCCCCAAGTCACCATTGGCTAAAGGGGCCGTCGGTTTGAAGCCGAGCGTTCGCATCTCGGCTACCGAACTGCCCGAGTTCTCCCGCAGTCCAGTGTCGATCCATTTCCGAATCAGCGCCACGGTCTCGACCGGCAGCCGATCACCGTCGGGAGGCATTCGTTCACCGTCTTCGTCCGACGTGAGCACTTCAATCAAACGGCTTGCCGAAGACCTTCCCGGCACCACGATCTTCCCGCCACCGCTCCCCTTCACCACGTCCGCATACGTCGTGAGATTCAGTCCTGCTTCCTGCTTCCCGTCACCATGGCAAGTGGCGCAAGACTTCTTGAAGATCGAGACGACATGGTCTTCGTATGTGATCGACTTCTCCTTGTCGTCGGCGTGGGCGTGTGGACCGCAGGCCAGCAGGACCGCCACCGACAGGGCCGGCAGAAAGGAGTGGCGGTACAGGAAATCCATGGTGTTCTCCGAATCAAGCAAGGCAGGAACTATCGGTGGATAAACGGGTTGATGCTCAGCGCATCAGTGGTTGAAGAGGAACTCGCTCGAGTTCAACAATCCGGCAAAGATGTCCTCGTAGACCGCCGCCGACTCCTCTTCTGCGACGAGCGCGAGCATCGTCTCCATCTCTGCATTTGTCGGACGACGCGAAAGCACGCGAATGAAAATCGCCTCGACAGTTCCTTCGGGCGTCGACTGCTCATCGATGATCTTCTTGAGCACTCCGCTGGTGGCTGCAGTGCGTACACGTGGACCAATTGTGTCTCCCACGAGCAGATGCATCACCTGTGAGAGCGATGGTTCGGATCTGGTTTCGCAGGCGCAGACCGACTCGCGAGGAGACTGGCCGAAAGTGTCGAGTACGAAATCGCCGGTGTCAGAATAGTAATGCTGCCGGTTGATGTAGTTGATGGCCTTGGTGCCCGAAGGGGAGTGGGGAAACGAACGTGGCACGCCGGTGACCGCCACAATCGAGTCAAGGAACACATCGGCCCGCAATCGTCGGAGCCGAGCGTGCGAAAACTGTCGTTGGTCGTTTTGCCCCGATGGGGTCGGTTCAACTGAGAGTTGGTAGGTCCGGGAATTGCAGATGTCCCGGATCATCGGCCGCAGTCTTCGACCGTTCTCGGCGAACCGAGCGGCAAGTGCTTCCAGCAGAGGTCCGTTCGACGGGGGATTTGTTGCCCGGAAGTCATCGACGGGATCGACGATGCCCACGCCAAACAGGTGCGCCCACAGGCGGTTGGCAATGTTTCGATTGAAAAGGTCGTTGGCCGGATCCCTGATCCATGCCGCCAGCGCTCGCCGTGGGTCGCTCTCGCCGCCGACCGGCTCAACCGCACCGAGCAATTTTGCCGGCACTGGCCGACCGTCGAGGCCGTGCTTGGCTGGTGGTGCGGATGGATCGAAGATCACGCGTCGGTCCCGACTGTCGCTGCCGGGCTTCCGCTTCACGCAGGTAAAGAAACTGACGAACCCATAATAGTCGTCCATCGTCCAGCGATCGAAGGGATGATTGTGGCACTCTGCACATTGCATCCGCACTCCGAGGAATAGCTGTGAGTAGTCCGCCGCCAGTACCTTCGGATTGAGCCTGTAGTCCTTGATGAGCATCGTGTAGAGACCGGTCTCGCCGTCGGTGTTCGTGCTGCCGACGGCCGTCGTCATGTCAGCGACGACCTCGTCGAACGGCCGGTCAGCGGCCACCTGGTCCCGTATCCATGCAAAGAACGCGTTGGCGGGCTTGTGTGAGTCAGCCCGACCGGTGTAGTCCTGGCTGCTGATCCGGAAGAGTTCACCCCACAGGGCGGTCATATAGTCGGTGAAGTCTTCGCTCTCCAGCAAGGCGTCAATCTTCCGGGATCGTTTGTCGGCCGAAGGGTCAGCCATGAAAGCTTCGTATTCTTCAACCGTCGGTGGTCGGGCGGCCAGGTCGAACGTCACGCGTCTGAGGAAGGTCTCATCATCGCAGAGTTCCGACGGGGCAATCCGCAACTTCTGAAGCCTCTCAAAGACCAGCTGGTCAATGAAGTTGTTCTCCGGGGGATTCGGCCAGACAAACCCTTCGCCAGGTGGCAATCGGATCACTTCGGCACCGACAGTAAATCGACTGAACCTCGCAAACACAGTCGTGTCGCCCGGCCCCCTG
>JAGQPW010000270.1 GCA_020426515.1 Planctomycetaceae bacterium
ACCGGCTTGCCATTCTGAGCGGCATCTTAACGGTTCTCGGGCAGGATGGCGGCATTCCCGAGACAGCACAGGAGACGCAGGCGGTGGAAGACCGGATGCGCACGATCGCCCAGGAGCGGGCCCATGTGGAGCTGATGATCGAGCTCGAGAAGCAGGCGCAGGACTGGCGCGACATGAAGCTGCGCGGCTCGCTGATCCCCGCCGACTGGGGCAGGCTCGAGACCACGGCCCCGGTGCGGCCGCGCAAGAAGAAGGTGACGGTGGCGCTCGACGAGGACGTGGCGCGCTGGTTCCGGGGCCTCGGCGCCGGCTACCACGGCCGGATCAACGCGGTGCTCAGGACCTACATGCTGGCGCTGATCTCCAAGGAGGTGCTGAGCCGGGGCGACAGGAACCGCCACGGCGAGGCGATCTGGGGGAAGGCGGCGCCGAAGCGGAAGGAGGGGTGAGGGTGCTGGCGGTAAGCAGGAACGACGGCCGACCCAAGTGACGGCAGCCCTTTATTAAACCAAGATTGTTCCGTAACGTCAGCGCAACGGGCGGAGATAAATGAGTGACTGACGACATTGAGTTTGAGGATGAGGCTGAGCCGGAGGTTGAGGAGGATAGATTCCGCCGCTTCTCAGAGGCCGTCCTTTATTCAACTGACTGGACAGTTGAAACCATCCTGAGCCAGCTTCGCAGGGGAAACATTCAGCTTAACCCAAACTTTCAGCGACGCGATGCATGGAATAATTCACGGAAGAGCCTTTTCATTGAATCAATTATTGTTGGCTTGCCAATACCACAACTTGTACTTGCTGAAATTAAGGATTCAAGAGGTCAGTACATAGTACTAGATGGGAAGCAACGGTTGCTCTCACTACTAAAGTTTACTGCCGGCGAAGGCGACGATCAGGAAGGATTTGCGCTATCAGGGCTACAGGCTCGACCGGATCTTGCCAGAATACGCTATAAAAGGATGGAAGAAGAGGCAGAGCTTAAAGGTGTACTTAACGCATTCTTAAATTACACTATACGCACCGTCATAATTAGAAATTGGCCAAACCGTGATTTTTTGTATCAGGTTTTTCTACGACTCAACACACAAAGCGTGAAACTCTCACCCCAAGAACTTCGGCAGGCGATTGCACCCGGGCCTTTTACGACATTTGCCGATGACTTCTCAGCAGATTCGATGCAAATTCAGCGACTGATAGGACGGACATCTCCTGACCCGCGAATGAGAGATGTCGAGATCCTCGTAAGGTATCTTGCGTTTCAGAATTGGCTTACTGATTACCGGGGGCGTATGAAGGATTTTCTGGACGATACATGCGCTAGAGAGAATTACTTGTGGAATGAGCGGCAGGAACGTGTCCGCATTCAAGCGGAAGGTTTTGCTTTGGCAATTGATGACCTTTACACAATTTTTGGTGAAAGACTTGCTCGCAAGCCGAATTCTCGATCCTTCAATCGCGCGTTGTTCGACGCTCTTTCTTACTATGCAGCCATTCCAGATGTTTCGGCAGCAATGCGTGCCAATCAAGAAGCGCTCACCGCGGCCTACGATGCTCTTTTTCTAGAAGATGAATTCAAAGAGGCAATTGAAAGTGACACTGCGGGACTACCCAATACAGTATCGCGGGTGAGGCGCTGGGGCGAGACACTCAATGAAATCTGCGGTCTAAAGTTGCATCTGCCGCACCTTGCTGAGGGCCGCATCACGGTCGACGGGTAGCCTCCTATGTCGTCCAAACACTACCGGGAGCTTAGAGCGAGCGTTCGGTCCCTAAGGAAACACCTGCTGCCCGCGAAGTTCGATCCGACAGGAACATACAAGGACAGAGTGTTTACCGGAGTAGTAGCCTTCAGAGTTCTATGTCATGCAGCAATAGAACAGTACTTTGAAGAGCGATCAATTGAGATCGCGAAGAATGCGTTTAAGCAATACCGATCTACAGGCTTGGTTTCCTTACCTGCGCTCGCACTCCTTGGATTCAGTGGCCGCGAGCACCGGCTACCTCCCGCCACCATCGATGCGCCCGATCCCAGCATGAGAAAGGGTTGGCCATCGGTGATTGATACCAAACAGCGGCTCAACGACTGCACTAGAGACTACATTCATCGGGTAAGTGTCGAAAATCATGGCATACGGGAGAAGCACCTCTTGGCGATGCTTGTACCCATTGGTGTAGATCCAAAAAAAATTGATCGACTCTTCCTTTCGGAAATCGACAACTTTGGAAGCCTCCGCGGCGACTACGCTCATACATCTCCTACCGTCCATACCGTCAAACGGCCAGACCCGAAGGATGCACTCGACAAAATAGTATCACTTCTTAATTTAATTGAACCGGTTGACAAAGAACTGGATGCAATTCTGTCTTTGACGAAGCATTAGCCCCATTACTATTCTGATATATGAAGCATATTGGTAATTTGACTGCGAAACCCGAGGCCAATGTGACGCTCAGAATATCTAACCTAGACCCTCCGCGCAGTCGATGACCGTCACTGGTTGCAGCCACTCCGCGAAATCGGCCTTCGCGCGGTCCGTATACCCCTGGACACCTCCAAGAACCGGTGCGCTCTTGGCCGATCGGTGATTCACTGGGCTCTGGGACGAAGCGGAGACGGATCATGGGGCGGCAGGCGGGATTGTTCGACATCGAGGAGCGGCTCCGGGAGCTCTCGGCGAAGGGCGACGACCTCGAACGGATCGATGCGCTGGTGGATTTCGAGGGATTTCGAGCCGAGCTCGAGCGGGCTGTGCCGCGGTCGGACCGGGCCCGGGGCGGGCGCCCGCCCTACGACCACGTGCTGATGTTCCGGATGCTGATCCTGCAGGCGAGCCATTCGCTGTCGGACGAGCGGACGGAGTACCTGGTCAAG
>JAGQPW010000271.1 GCA_020426515.1 Planctomycetaceae bacterium
TAACTCTCTGTATTGCAGCGTTCGACCAGGTTCAGCCACGAACTGCTCGTCGGTGTGAAGTGCACGTGGAACCCTGGGTCTTTGTCAGCTAGTGCTGCATCTTGGTGTGTTTGTACGTAGCGTAATTCTCACGGGATCGGCTTGCTGCTGGATTTGGCCGCTCGAATCGACTTCGTTCCCGTGTCGCGTGGTCCTGGAATTCCTGGACCGCCTGCGGCTGTGGCGCCGTTGCTGGCTCCACCTTGGTCCTGACTTACCCAGAACGCATACAGTGAGCCTTGAGTGAGTAAGAATCGGAATCTGATGGGCTGCCCGGCCAGAGCGGACAAGTCCTTCTTGCCTTGCCAGCGAACTTCGGCACGCGTCGAATCTGCCTGCACCGGCAAGCAATCGGAGACGCGATACCCCGGGATGGCATCCCCATGTTGATTGACAATCTCGGCCCGCAGCGCGCCTTGCTGCGGCGCAACATTGACGAATAGATGCTTGCCCTCGAAACGTACTGGACGGGTCATCAATTCTCCGGGGCCTCCATTTGCGTCGAGTGAGGCGAAACCGTCGCGCCGCAGAGTGGCAAGTCCGGTGCTGTTGATCTGCATTCCGTCTCGCATCGCGCGGCCGCTACAGTAGAAGTAGAGTTCGTCGTCGACGATCAAGAAACCTCCCCCTGCTGACTGGACGTTGCCTCCATTCCAGTCTGTGGCGTGCTCGCCGACTTCCAGGAACCGCTGCCGATTAGTGCGGTCCCAGTGAAATCCATCACGGCTAAAACCGACAAGCACCTCGTTCCTCTTTTGGATTCCCAACTCCTTGCAAGTTTCGTTGTCCGGCCCCTGCCAGATCGTGAACAACCCGACCAGCAGGTTCTCGTAAGGAGTGACATCCAGGTTGTAGAGTTGTGGCGGAATGTGTTGGAAACGAGGATCGGGATGGTGTGGATCAAGATGATCGGCTCCAACCCACAGCACCAGATCGGCGGCGGTCCCTCGTCCGGTTGCGACATCATCGGAACTCAGTTCCCAGTCGGCGGCTTCCCTGGCAGTCGAGCCTTCGTGGTAACAGCGAACCCGGAAGACTTCGTCGTGTGTCTTGTCATGACCTCGAACGCTATACACCCAGGCATTGCGAAAGGGGTTGTAATAGACACTGGTGCGATCCCAGGAGGGGCCGCTTCGGTAAAGTTCATCGCTCCAGTGAATCCCATCTGGGGAATGGTGCGTGGAGATAGCGTAGGTCCCCTTCCAGTTTGCTCGAAACATTTTGAAGCGAGCGCTGGGGTCCGCCGCGTCATGATCGAGCCACACGGTCGATGCATCGCGACCGAATTGGCAAACGATGTTTGTTCCTTCGACGACATCGAAGGCGGGCTTCGACCAATGAATCCCGTCGCGTGAGGTTGCGAGGCACGTGGCAAACTTAGCCGAGGCCAAATACCACATTTTGAAGAGTTGATCAGTCGGGTCGTACCAGACCCCATCGCTATAAACCATCGCCGAATGTGTCGTCTTGCCTTGTTCCCATTTCTGGTCAGGTCGCACAACCGGGCTCTGTGGATGATAGACAGGCTGATGAAACGTCCGTTCCAGTGTGGTCCTTTCGATCAGAAAATCGTCGACCAGCAATTGTCGCCCTTGATCGATTGGAATCACCTCGGGCCGGTTTTGCAGATAGGGCACTGCCATCGGCCGGGCATTCAGCCGTTCTGTCCTTAGCGGCGGCCATGGAACTGCGACTTGAATCCCGCTTGGATTCACTGGTGATTCTGAGTCGTCCGCGCCGAAAGAGGTTGCCGTTACTCCAATGATGAGCAACAGCATCAGGTGCGAACAGAAGCACGTCCTCAGTTCAGTCATTTCAATAGCCCTCATGCTTGGATGGCCAGTGCTCTACGGCTTGCTCGCAGCGTCCTCATTTTTGGGTTCTTCAAATAGACTGTAGATTTTAAGTGCACCGCTGTTACTGGAGTATTCGTTTCGTTCCGCACCTCGACCATTGCCAGTGCGGCCGTTGGCCTGGAAGCTGGCCGAGGCAAGACGCAGACCATCGGGATGGAGATGCAGGCTGTAGCCGGTGGGAGCTTTGAGGACATGGTAGGGATCGGCTTCTTCCGGTTTCCAGAATTCGATGGATGTGGTGCTGTGAAGGAGTTGTCCCTGGGCGGCGATCGTGCCGTCCCGCAGGAAACAAAGTCCCTCAAGCGGACCGTCCATTTTCGTTTTGGGTCGCAGTGTCTGCTTGAGTTGCCCGGTCGTCAGGTCAAACACAAGTACAGCCGCCTTGCCGACACAGAAGGTATTGCCATTAGCTTCGGTCATGCCGCTGCATGCCAGCAGAGCACCATCGGGAGAAATAGCCATCCGTCGGACGCCGCCCACGTCAGCCAGGAAGTCCTCCTCCCGCGCATGCAGAGAACTGGCATCGAGTGTTCGCAGCAGCTGTCCAGAGGCGAGATCCCACTGGTGAACCTGCCCCAACAGATCGCCGCTGTAAAATGACTGACTGTCGGGAGCGACGACCAGACTGAACACGTGATGTGTGTGGCCGGAAAACTCTTGAACAAGCTGCCCATTGGCTGGCGACCATTGCCGGATCAGTTTGTCGTGTCCGGTCGTCAATAGATGCTCGCCATCGGGGCTGATGGCCAAGTCGCGAACCCAGCCATGCTTTGTGTCTGAGATGGTCCACGCTGGTTTTGGCAACGGATCATTGTACGACCAGCCATGCACGACCGAATGACAATCCCCTGTGATGAGTCGCTGACTGTCGGGGTGAAACGCCAAAGCCATTACCCAACTGCGATGTGCGCTCAGCGGTGTGCGTTCTCCGCTGGCAAGGTCCCAG
>JAGQPW010000272.1 GCA_020426515.1 Planctomycetaceae bacterium
TGGTCAGCGATGCAGCACACAGGGCCACCAGTCCTGCGGGGCCGATGCCGACAACGGCTGTCGTCTCGGCGGCGGGGCCCTGTTCATCGAGAGCTTCCAGCAGCCTCGTCGCATCCCAGACCCATTGAGCCAGCAGCGGTCGGCCCAGCCAGAGTGACCACTCAGCCGTCGTGTGATCGGGAGCCCGGCCAATCTTGTCGGACTTCCACGCCATGCCGCCGGTGGCCCGCTGTTCCAGTGCGATGGTCGTCCAGTTCTGTTTGCGAAACTCCACGGCCAGATCTGAGTGATTCGCGGCTAATCCCTTGTCGAAGTCCAGCAGAATGACGCGTTGCGCTCCCGTTCCGGCAGCGTGTCGCGATGCGTTCAGGCGGAGTCCAAATTCCGTCTCAAAGGACAGATTCTCAATTCCCGCCTCGTCACTCGTCCAGATGGCAGACGTCGGGATTCGTTTTGGGAATGGCCCGAGCCGATCGGCGAGGCCGCGACAGATCGTTGCCTCCTGTGCTGCCCATTGATCGATGTGATTGGGAATGCCGATCTTTTTCAGCAGTTGGCGACCTTCCTGGCCGGCGAATTGGGGCAGTGTGACGAAGTCGTCGGGGCGAGAATCGCCGGGGAAGCAGCGGAGCGTTTCGGGTTCTTCGGTTTCGTGAGCAGGCTCCGGGATCGGACTGCCATCGCCTTCGCCTTTGAGATGCAGCGTCATCCAGCCGTACATCGCTTCCCGCATTGGCTGGTTGTAGCCGTGTCCCGATTCAAAGGTGGCATGTCGAATGGAATCCTGTTTGCCGTGCAGGTCAAAGATTTCCTGAGCGAAGGCGATGGACTTGGCTGCTTCGCCAACGGAGAACTGGACCCCATCGCGCGTGGCATTGATGACCATTAGCGCACGTGGAGCAACGAGTCCCAGCACAGCTCCTTCTTCGGTGTAAGACAGAGCCCCTGGCGTGACTTCACACATGCAGCAGGCAGCACCGAGATACGCCTGATAGTTCCCCACGGAACAGACGGGGACCACTGCCTTGAGGCGGTCGTCCATCGCCCCAATGTACATCGTCTGATTGCCGCCACCACTCGCGCCGGTCACGCCAATGCGGCTACCATCCACTTCATCACGGGACTGTAAATAGTCAATGGCCCGCATGTTGTCGTACACCTGCAGTCCCGCCAGTGCGAGGCCGGTGGGCCAGAGGGTGGAGGCGACCATCTCACCATGATATTCACCAAGGGCTTTGCCGAGGCCTCGCTCACCAGCGCCGAAGGCATCGACCACGAGCACGAAGAATCCCAGCTTCGCCAGTCCGATGCAGCGGGCCTGTATTTCCGGCTGCTGCTTGGCTCCCGCCCAGTGGCCATGTACGCACAGCACTGCGGGATGTGGATCGGCTCCAACAGGAACGTAAGCATTGGCGGGCATCCAGATGCCGGGGCGGGTTTGCAGCAGCAGCTTTTCGACGGTGTAACCATCACGCTGCAATGTGCCGACCCGCTTCGGTTCGAGGTCGCACACGGTTTCCGGGAATCCGCCCCAGGATTCGATAAGCTGCACTCGCAGTGCTGTGCGTCGGTCGGCCCACTCCTCCAGCGACGTGGGAGGATGGTCTCCCGCCCGCAACTCGCGGGCCTGTTTCCGTACGTACTCCAGAAACACTGTTCCATCCATTGTCCGACTCCAGCAAGGTGACGACTGGCGGTTTCCCCAAGGGTTGTCATAGTCTGCTGCTTGAGAGACGATCTGCCAAGCGAGCCGGGCACATCCGGGACGCTCGTGGAATCGAAAGTGTTTACCGCAGAGGTCGCAGAGGTACGCAGAGAAGGGCGGTTGGAGTTCCGGAGTCCAGTTCAACACGTCGGTGTCTCTGGGCAGTACATACGGTCTTGAATTCAGAATGAAGTGGCTGCCTCTTGCCCGTTCTCTGCGACCTCTGCGGTGATGAATTTTCTCCCGGGACGGGTTTCGCCTGATGATTCGCGACGATAAGCCAACGCGACGCATTCCACTGGCGTGGATCGTGGGGAATACGCGCGATATGGGAGACGCAGTGCAGGCTGTTGTTCGGCATGCTGCCGAGGTGCAGTGCCGGGCGACGCTGGCCGATGCATTGCGGGAGTTGTCGCAGGATGCTCCCGATCTGGTGCTGGTGTGTCAGCAGTGGCCGGAAGAGTATCGGACCGAGGAAGTCGAGCAGTTGCTGGAGTCGTTGCCGCTGGCTCGCATTGTCTGCAGTTATGGACCGTGGTGCGGTTCCGATGGGCGAACGCGAGTCATCTGGCCGTTTGCTTTGCGAGTCCCGGCGGAGCGTGCCGCATCTCGCATTCTTGCAGAACTCGATGTGATTGCCGGGCGGCGGCTGCCGTTGCCTCGAACCGCAGGCCTGGAAGAGGTCTTCACATTTGATGCGGGTGTTGAACGTTGAGTTCGGGCTGTGATTACCCGATGCCGGTGGTGGCGAGTTCCATGATGCGTTGTTCGCTGAACTCATCGCGGCTGAGTTCGCCGGTCAGGCGGCCTTCGCAAAGGACGAGGATGCGGTCACACAGGGTGATCAGTTCCGGCATTTCGCTGGAGGTGACCAGAATGCCCAGCCCCTGCTGGCAGAGTTCATCAATCACGCGGTACAGTTCCGCTTTTGCCCCGACATCGATGCCGCGAGTGGGGTCATCGAGCAACAGGACCGCCGGGTTGGTGCGAAGCCAGCGGGCGATGATGCACTTCTGCTGATTGCCACCGGAGAGGCTGGTGATGGTTGCTTCCGGACCGGCCGTCTTAACGCCGAGTTGCCGGATCGAGTCTTCCGCCGCCTTGCGTTCCGCGCCACCTCGAATCAGTCCGCC
>JAGQPW010000273.1 GCA_020426515.1 Planctomycetaceae bacterium
CGTTGCGGAATTAACGGGTGTCAAAGGGTGTCGTCAGATTGCAATTTCGAATGGTACGGCCTACATCACCGCACGCAATCGCGGGCTGTGGATTGTTGATGTCACCGATCCTCGCGACCCAAAGCTGATCCGCCGGTTCGACACAATCGAACTTGCAACCGGTATCGCAGCGACGGAGAACGTAATTTTTGTTGCACACCGTGTTTACGGCGTTCAGATTCTCGATGTCACTGATCCTCGATCCCCGCAGCACATCTCTCAGGTTCGCACGGCTGAAGCGCAGTCGGTCGCCTATAGCGATGGCATGTTGTACATCGGCGACTGGGCGGTCGGTAAGCTGACCATTGTCGACGTGCACAACCTGCGTCACCCGAGGATCGTGGCGCAGACAACACTCGACGGATTCGGTGACGGTGTGTTTCTACAGGGCAATCTTTGCTTTTGCTCGACTGGACATGACGCGAAATCCGGTCCCGTGGAGACACGCGAGGGGAACGGCCGCGGTGTCGAAATTTTCGATGTCTCCAATCCCATTGCTCCCATGAAACTCGGAGGATTTAAGTTCCCGCAGTTCGTGCCGCGCGACAATGACTACTGGACCTGTCGCGCATGTGGCGACACGTTATTTTGTGTCGACAGCCACAACGGATTTTACGTCCTCGACGTAGCCGATCCCGCGAACATAAAAGGACGCGGGCACCTGCAACTGCCGCCCCCGATCTACAAGTGGAAAATCCCAGAAGATCGTAAGCTGAGCAATGACTGCTGCGCCAGCCTGGCAACAGCCGATGGAGTGGTCTACATCGCCGGACTCACCACTGGAGTTTACGTCGTCCGCACTCCGGCCGCTTACAAGCAACCTCAACAGTCGTTGCGACTCGACATTCCCGCCGAGATTACCGAGACCGTCGATGCACGCCTGCACCGATACGATATGCACTGTCAGGTCCGGCGCGTCGCCGTGAAGGATGACTTTGCTTACGTTGCAGCATCTCACGGCGGATTGAAGTTATTTCGCATCGAAAAAGGCGGACTCACAGAACTGCAATCCTGGGAACGCGAGTGCGTCTACGACGTCGGCATTCACGGAGACACACTGTTCGTCGCGGAGGATGGACGAAACATCGTTGCGTACCAAATCGCGAAGGATGGTACCCTGACTGAGATCGGTCGCGGGCGGTTACCCGGCGGCCAAAGCGTTCAGATTGTGCACCCGTTCATGGACGGGGCGTATCTCGCCGTGAGTGGCGGCACAGGACGCTTTACGGTTCTGGATGTCACCGACCCAACGCAGATGAAGCCAGTTTACAGTGGTGGTGTTCGCGGTATTCTCTACGGTGACATGTTTCCCACTCACGACCGTGATGGTGTGTTCCCGGTGAACTGGCATTCGCGTGGAATCGCCTGGTACAACCTGAATGAAACCAACGCGGTCGCCAAGAGCGAAGGAAACCCGCCAAAGGGAAGTCAGTTGGATGGGCTAGACCTGATGTCCAACGGCCAGTTTGTCTTCACGTTGCGGGGATCGCGGCTCGCATTCCTCGACCCGAATTCGCCAGAGCAGCCGCAAGTTGTCGAAGTCAAAGACACATTCGAAAAGATGCCAATCCGCGGCATTCCAACAGTTAATGAAAACCTTGTGGTTTTCGCCTCGCGACGCGACGGAAAAGTGGTGACGCTGGACCTGTCCGATCCAGAGAATCCGACCGTAGTCAAAGACCGCTGTTATGACCTGTCTCAAGGCAACTGCGATCGTGTTGTGTTCCACAAAGGGAAGATGATCATCCCGGCGGGCCATTTTGGTCTGTTTATGGAAAAGTGACCTGCCGGCTGCCCGGCGGGGTGGCTGGGGTCAGGTTGCTGTTTGATGGCATCAATGCTTACGAAGTTTACCAGCAACCTGCCCCCAGTGGAGCGGCCCCCCCAAGGATTGGACCATCCACGAGTTCATCCGTGAAGTCGCCGGTTTAGGCGGGTTCCTCAAACGTAAACACGACGGTCAGCCCGGCTGGCAAACCAGCTGGCACGGCTGGCAATACCTGATGAAACTTGCCGAGGGCTACCAACTCGCCAACCCACCATAATTGTGGGTAAGAGCAAGCTCACAGAGCACGTGGCACCAAAGTCGTCCCCCAACCGGGGCACCCGGCGCTCAACCAGGGCACCCGGCAAGCAGCCAGTGGCACCCAAGTTGAACTCCACCAGACGCCTCGCTTCCAGTGGCACCCGGCGCTCCGTGATCGCGGATGCCCCCGAGGTGGGAATGACTGTGGAGCCGAGGAGGGTTGGTGAACACGGTCTCCAGTTGCGACAACCCTGCGATCGGCTCGTTGCGTGGCTGAATCGCCACGCCACACGGATATTCTCCCGCTGGCCTCACCACAGCGCAACGACTCGCTCAACACTCAGCCCAGCACTTCACATCCCAGTACACCGCCCATTGACCCATTCTTCGACGAGTCACTAAGGTATCGTGTTGTTACAGGTGGCTGCTCTGCTTCTCAACTTCAGAGACATGATTGTACTGAGCAGGCCCGTTCCGCCGAGAGGATTGTCAGTTTGACGTCGCCCCAGTCATATCCATTGACGCCCTCACTCGCAGGTTTCCTCGGAGAATCGACACACCATGAATGGCCTCGCATTGTTTTCCGTCCTGGCGACCAGCCTGGTAGTGGCAACGCCGGATTCGGCAACGTATGGCCCGGTACTCAAGTCGCAGGTGGTTGAGGGCTCCAGCGGATGTACTGCGGTAGAGGTGGCAGGAGACTATCTTTATGCCGCTGGCGATGGTTCACTTACAGTGTTCGAGATCACATCGGACCCCGCCCACCCCAAAC
>JAGQPW010000274.1 GCA_020426515.1 Planctomycetaceae bacterium
AGAGCCTACGACCAATTGCTCCCGGATCGGGTGCACGCGATCAACCGCGACCCGTGGAAACGCTGATGGAGCGCCTGCAGGAGCAGCTCGTCGCGGTGCTGGAGGACCGCATGGCCGGCGGCCGGGCCCAGGTGCCCGAGGCCGGTCTCCCGCTCTGGAACGCCTTCACCGAGCTCGCCGCGGCGCGGACCTACGGCTTCTCGGGGCCCAACCCGATCGCCTGGGCCGAGATCGAGGCCTGGGCGCGGCTGATGCGCTGGCCGCTGGAGCCGCGGCACGTCCGGGTGATCCGGGCGCTGGACCAGGCATGGATGGCCCATGGCGGCAAGGGGGCGCCGACCAGGCCGACGCGGCCGCTGACGCCGGAGGCGTTTGATGCGGCGGTGGCGTGAAATACGACATTATGTCGCATTTGGGCGAAGGCGACCCCGGCAGATAAACCGGCAAATTTGCCGGTTTTGCCGCGACCTGCTGGCGGTGAAGGCGAAGCTCCCGCATGGGGGCTTCATGCCTTGGATCGAGGCCGAGTTTGGGATGACGGATCAATCAGCGCGGCGGTTCATGCAGGTTGCCGAGCGCTACGGCAAATCCAACATAATGTTGGATTTGACCCCGACCGCCCTGTTCGAGCTCGCCGCCCCCTCCACCCCGGAGCCCGTCCGGGAACTGGTCGAGGCCAAGGCCGAGGCGGGCGAGCGTGTCGCCATCGCGCGGGCCATCGCCGGGGAAATCGAGGAGCGCAGGGGGCGGCCGTCCCGAGAAAACCCGCAAGAAATTGCGGAAATAAAGCGCGGTCAGGAGACGCGCGACTTCGCTGCGAAGAAGGCCGGCTTCGGCAAAATCGGAATTACTCCGAGTTTGGGCGCGGTGGCGGCAAATCCGCAATTATTGCGGATTTCAACGTACCGCGCCGGCGCCGCTCCGGAAGGTGATCGAGGCGACTGACGGAAATTTAACCGTTTCAGAGTACACGAAGCATGGCGGAACCCATGAGGAATACCCACGTTGAACCAAGGTGGATCGTGACGAACGTGACGGGTGAAACACCACACTAACGGAATTGTGGTGGATTCGCGGGGGCCCTGTGTGAGATAAGGGGCTCGGGGGAATAGGCGTTCGTTACGTCTAAGTGATTGGAACGGCGCTGAAATGCTATGATTGGGGCGATTCGTTTAGGACGTGCGAAAGCCTCCAGCATGGCCGCGTTTTTGCAGGAGTTCGGTAAAGTGGCACAGAGAATGTACCGCACGGGTGGGGGATTCAGCGGGAACCAAAAGGTGTTCTCGCGGGAAGCCGACGGCAAGTTTGATGATGTGCCCGAGGAGAAGATTGCGAAGTGGCGCGAGAAGCTGAACGCCCGATTTGGGATTGGCGAGGGGCGCCTGGTGCCGATTGAAGAGCCTGCTGGTCTCGACTGAGGCAGCCCTCGATTGATGGCTGCGTGGGAGAATTCACCGCCACGTCTCTACAATGTGGTTACAGGTTTCTTTCCAGAGACGAATCCGAAGGACACTTGGGCGACCAACCCTCGCCCATTGCTGGTTTGCGGTGTCGCATCGTATCCGGGCAATGGCCTGGTCTTTTGTCGAATCGCATACGGAACGTCCACGAACCTCGACCGTGCCGATCCCGACGATCTTGTTGTTGGAAACTTGACGATTCTGGACTCTCTAGGCCTCAAGAATCCGACACGGTTCGTCATCCACTCGGGAAAACAGATGGTCATCATGCCGTGGACGGCCGAATTCTTCAGGCCATGGTCAGGGCACAACACTCCCGTCCTCAGCAGGCTTCCAGCCGAAATGCAGCATCATGTCGGATATATTTTGAGTCACCTGGACGACCTTCCGAAATTCTAGGCGTGGGTCAAGGCGCTTGTCGGCGCCCACTCAATCCAGCGGCTCGCAGACGGTCAGATCGTCCTCGTCGAAAACCGTCTCGGCTACGGCGTAGGGCGGTCCGTTGAACCACCCCTCGGCCTCCGCCTGCTCGCCCGTAAGGGACCAAGTGCGGCCGTCGTTGCTGGCAACCGTCACGCAATCGACCCGAATTGCCACCACGACGCGCTGACCCTTGTCGGTGCAGCGAAACAGGCGGTCGCCGCAGCGGAACACCTGGCCTACTCGGATGCTCTCAAGATCCACGGCGCAACCTCACCCCCGGCCCGCCGCCGTTCTCCTCGATGAACTCGATGCCGGCCGCTTCAAGCGCGCCGCGGACGGCTGAGATTGCTTCGGCCGAGACCGGCACGTTGCGCTCGCTCTCGGCCCTCTTGATCGTCGGCAAAGATAGGCCGGTCGCTGTTGCGAGGCCCGACTGCGATAGGTTGAGCAGGTGGCGGGCGGCTCGAATCTGTGCGGCGACTGTCACGATCCCTCATTGACACTTAGGTATCACATATGATTTGATACCAAGGTATCACATACAGCCTTGAGGAGGCAACCACAATGACCAAACCCGCCAGTATGGCGGCCGATACCGGCTTGCCCGACGATATAGCCGTGCCCCCGCCGACCCTGGGGGCCGACATGACGCGCCGCGATATCCTGAAGGCAGGGGCCAAGGGCGCCGCAGCGGTGGCGGTGCCGGTTGCTGCGCTGGCGATGCCTGCGGGTGCCGGGAGCGAGATCATGCGCCTGTTCCGCGAGTGGGAAGCGACAATTGGCGCCCATCCGCCGGCCTGGGCGAGCCGGAAGGAATCGGACGCCTTCTATTCGGCGACCGGCGCGCGGCAGGACGAGATTTCGGAGCAGATGGCCCGGATGGAGCCGACGACCGCGCAGGAACTTGCCGCGATCGTCA
>JAGQPW010000275.1 GCA_020426515.1 Planctomycetaceae bacterium
CAGCTTTTGCGAGACGATCCCCCTTCCAAACCATCGCTGGCGTTGACTCGCGAGAAGAGGTTTCGCTGGAGAGCGGATCGACGATCAATCGATTTCAATATGCCTTCACGCGATGAGAAGCAGACCAGCCGATCGAAGAACCGGACGTCCTCTTCGAAGTCCGGCGCGCTCAGACCGAACGAATCAATGCGATGAACGAATTCCTGGTCGATGTCTTTGTGCGAACTCGGAAGCCACAACCCGCCAGCATCATCATCGATCTCGACCCGACTGACGATCCCACGCACGGCAAACAGCAACTCTCACTCTTCCACGGCTACTCCAAAGAGCATTCGTCTTTCCCCATGAGGATCTTTGAAGGCAACACCGGTATGCCGTTGGGAGCATGGCTGCGGCCAGGTGAGCCTTTTCACAATTCGGGGAAAGGGACTGACATCAATGAGAAGCACGCACGAATTCTCGACATCAGCCACTGCGAGTTGATTGGAGTTCAGAAAACCCAACCCCGTCGGTTGTCCGGGGAGTTGATACTCCGCCAGCGTGGACTCCGCTGCACTTTCCACGAATGTCAGTGTCTTAGAATGCTCGTTGGCGGTGACGAGCAGCGTCTCATCGGAAGACAAGGCGATTGCCGTCTCGACTCCTCCGTTCTTTCGGATGCTACTGCTTGTCCGTGCCATCCGCTGCGGCTGTGTTTTGAACCGGAAGCGAAATACGAAACCTGGCCAGCGTGTCGAACTCGCTGCTGCCGCCAGAGTCGATTTCGATGTGCAGCACATCGCCCGGTTTTACCGCCAGCGGCTGCGGCAAGCGGAAGACGAATTCGTGGGCGGCCTGATTCCCACACTTCGCAACCGCCGCACGACATACCAACTCCACACCGGCCGGATCGAAAACAGCAGCACTCCGACACACCACACGCTGACGATCACCGACAGCCAGGGCTGAAACGCACCGGAGATGACAACCGACCAAGGTTTCTTCATTGGCTCACCAACTTGCTCGTTTGCCGGACTCTCAAGCAGCGGTGGTGCCGGAACATCGTTGGTAGCGCCGCGGCGCAATCCACCCGGTGCTTCATTCACGAGCGTGATCTCGCGATCGCCAGGCGGCTCGCGCAACTCCACTCCGGGATCGCTCGCGATTGGCAGTAAGGACCGGGCGATCAATAAGTGGCGGGTTGTCCGTCCAAATCCGAATTTCGAAATCCGAAACAAATTCAAAATACGAATGACAGAACCGATGGCATCGAATCATCAACGAAAACCGACGCGATGTGCATTCATTCGAATTTCTGACATTTGGATTTGTTTCGAATTTGTGATTTCGGATTTCGAGTTTCCATACCAGTCAATCGCGACAGTTCTTTCCCGCCCGTTCCTAAGGTTGGCGAGAGCGAGGTAGCTTCGGACGGCAACAACAACCACGTGGCGACAGGTGCAACCACAATCAACAGCATGGCAGCCAACAGAGTTACGTAGCGTGACGACGCAGAAGCCCCGCGCAGGCAGCGATCCAGGAGAAAGACCAGCAATGCGACCATTCCAAACTGCCAGACGGAACGCACGAGCAGCCAGCCGATGCGTTCCACGACGCCCACCCACTGAACCCCAGGGAAGCTTCTCAAAAAGATTTTTCTCATGACTTCCCCTCCATCTCATCCAGCAACTGCCGCACCTTGGCCAATTCTTCAGGCGACGCCTTGGCGGTCCGGAGTGCGTGTAGCACCAGACTCATCGCCGCCCCGTCGTACACTTTGTCGACCAGATCCCTCGCCAGTCGCTTGCCGACAGACTCGCGACTGACGGCAGCCCGATAGACCTGAGGCGAAACCTGCTCGTCACGCTTGACCAACCCTTTGTCCAACATGACCGACAACATTTTGACGGTTGTCGAATAGGTCGTTTGCTTCACCGCTTGCAGCCCGTTGTGTACCTGCCGCGCGATGCTGGGACCTTCGTCCCACAGGAGTCGCAAGATTTGCAGTTCCACTTCTGTCGGCTGACTCGATACCGGTCTCGCCATTTCCACGATTCTCCACGGTTCTTGGCTGAGCACGCATGGCGAATAAATTCGTCACCTGCAGAATCATGGCGAAAGAATTCGTCACGTCAAGAGGGTCCATCGGCATTCCTCCTCCCCCATCGTCCGACGGCCTCAGGTGCTGTTCTGCCCCGGGAATGAAACCAAGTCTTACGTCTTGCATTGTCGGTAAACGACACTTCGGTTTGTGCAATCGGAAGCACCAGCGAACAAGTCGAATTAACCCAGATGGCCAGAAACAAGCGTCTCCTGCATGTCACGCACGTGTCGTCGCAGTTGGGTCATGGGCCACGGGATCGAATTTCGGTTCGCGGAAACCGGGTGCACGTCAGTAATTGAGGGGTTTGTAGGCTTTGGCGGTGGTTCTGGGCGGGACGGTCCACAACACGCGGGGGCTGTTGACGCCGATCAAGCACAATGCGGAGGAACTGAGTGCTCTGGCGACCTCGGGTGCAATCGACAAGCGGAAGCTGGGGCAAAATGCCAGTTCGATCGTGACCAGGCTGGCTGACCTGGAACAGTTTCTCGACGACATGCGGGCCTATGCCCAACCGCTTCCACCCCAGCGTCGACGTGAACGACTGATTGATCTGGTGCGCGAAGCATCCGACGCTGCTCGTGCCTATTTCGAGGCCACCGGCTACGACCCGGCTGCCATTGAACTGCGATTCAATGTTCCGACGTCGCTGTCGGTCGAAGTGGCCCGGCACCAG
>JAGQPW010000276.1 GCA_020426515.1 Planctomycetaceae bacterium
CATTGAGTGGCAACTCATTGATGTGAAGCTGCTTGTGCCAACAGAAAGGCGTCTCGTATTCAGTGAGGTATATGGTCGTATCCCGTTCGAATACGAGAAGTCTTTCCGATCGAGTTTGAGAGTTCTACAGTCTCTGGGAGCGAGTCCGACGACCCCGCTTGGCTCGCCACATCTTCTTGGAAAGGTCTCAATCAACGTCGCCTCAGCCTTCCTGCTTGATGGCGTCGAAGTAGACTGAAGGGACTCGTATCCCGATTCATGACCCACCCAGTCCCCCGGGGGCCGCTTTCATTCGTAGGTACGGCCCGATTTTTTATCGGAGGAACCAAACAAGGTCTGTTCAGTCCGGAGCGTTTACGTCTCTACTCTTCCCGTTCGTTGACTTTGATTGGGGCATGTTGTCTCATTTCGAAACACCAGTTTTCACATTCAATGGCGTCATTCGTGTCGAGGACCGGTGTGCGGTTCACTGATTGATTTGGAGGGGTGTCGCCTTGCCGTCACTACCTTCCGGCAGGGCAACACGAATGGCACGTTCGCAGTACAACTCACCGAACTTCAGCTTCCTGGCGAAGCATGATGAAGTGTTGGTGCGGTACGCTGCGCTGGCTGAACGGCATGTCTTCAGCGATCCCAATGCCGCACTGGTCAAGCTCCGCCAGTTCGGGGAGCTACTCGCGCAGCATTGTGCCGCCTACAACGGAATTCAGGTCGACGAGCGTGACTCCGCCCTGAATGTCCTCGACAAGCTCTGGGCCGCAACTGTCCTTTCCCCAGAGCTGTCCCAGTTGTTTCATGGGCTGCGTAAGTCTGGAAACGCAGCGGCTCACAATCATCTCGATGATCGGCGAGAAGCCCTGCATCAACTGCAGATGGCACGCAAACTGGCTGTCTGGTTTCACAAATCCTATGGCAAGGACCCCAAGTTCAGCCCCGGAGCCTTTGTTCCGCCGCCCGATCCCGTTCAGGTTGAGATTCAGTTGCGCGATGAACTGGAGCGACTGCGGGAAGCTCTAATCAACGAACGTGAGACGGCAGTCGGAATTCAGGCATCCGCTGCTGAACATGCCCAGCTACGGAAGGAAGCCGAGGAGGCAGCAGCCCATGCCTTTGAGGAACTCAACGCAGCCCTCGAACTCGCTGCCGAAACCGAACAGCAGCTGCTCAGTGAGCGGGAGAGATACCAAGAGCGTCTGGAAACCCTGCAGGCCGCTGCATCAGCCGAACCTGCAGCAACGCGTCAGGCCGTCCTCCAAGCCGCTCAGAAGCAGGCCCAGGAGGTCGATCTCGATGAAGCAGCGACCCGGCACATCATCGACAGTCAACTGCGTGAAGCTGGCTGGGAAGCGGACTCACAGGCTCTCAGGTATTCGAGTGGGACGCGGCCCGTCAAAGGTCGGAATCTCGCCATCGCGGAATGGCCTACGGCCAGCGGCCCGGCCGACTACTGCCTGTTCGTGGGTCTGAAGCCCATCGCTGTCGTCGAGGCTAAACGCAAGCAGAAGGACGTGGCCGGCTCAATTCAGCAGTCCAAGCGGTACAGCAGAGATTTCGCGATCGCTTCTGACCACATCACACCCGGCGGTCCGTGGGAAGACTTCCAAATCCCGTTCCTGTTTGCCACCAACGGCCGACCGTTCCTCCGGCAGATCGCAGAAAAGAGCGGCATCTGGTTCCACGATTCCCGGCGTCCCGTGAACCATCCCCGACCGCTGGAAGCCTGGTACACACCGGAAGGGCTCTCTCAGCTCCTCGACCAGGACATCGCGGCCGCCGATGCCAGTCTGGAGGCCGAGCCCACGGATTACCTGCCCCTGCGAGACTATCAGGCTGCTGCGGTCCGACAGATCGAATCCGAGATTGCAGCCGGGAAGCAACAGATGCTTGTCGCCATGGCGACGGGCACCGGCAAGACCATGACCTGTATCGGCCTCATTTATCGGCTGATCAAGTCCGGCCGCTTCCGACGCGTCCTGTTCCTCGTGGACCGCAGTGCCCTCGGTGAGCAGACCGGCAACGCCTTTAATGATGTGCGGCTGGAGAACTACCAGTCCTTCAATGACATCTACGACGTCAAAGAATTGGGCGACCTGCGTCCCGAATCCAAAACCCGTCTGCACATCGCCACAGTGCAGGGCATGGTCAAGAGGCTGCTGTATCCAGATGAGACCACTCAGCCAGTCCCTGTTGACTGGTATGACTGCATCGTCATCGATGAGTGCCACCGCGGCTACAACCTCGACCAGGAGATGTCCGAAGGTGAGCTCTCGTTCCGCAGCGAGACCGACTACATCTCCAAGTACCGGCGCGTCATCGATCACTTCGATGCCGTCCGCATTGGGCTCACGGCCACACCCGCCCTGCATACCACCGAAATCTTCGGCCCACCGGTGTTCCAGTACACCTACCGGCAGGCTGTCATCGATGGCTGGCTGACCGATCACGAACCTCCACACCGTATCGTCACGCAACTGGCCGAGGATGGCATCCACTGGAGTCCGGGGGAGGAGATGAAGCTCCTCGATTCCCGCACAAGTCAGTTTCAACTTTTCAACACCCCCGACGAAGTCGATGTCGAGATTGACGAGTTCAACAAGAAGGTACTGACCGAGAACTTCAACCGGGTCGTTTGCAAAGTCCTGGCCGAGCACATCGACCCGTCTCTTCCCGGCAAGACGCTCATCTTCTGCGCCACCGATGTGCATG
>JAGQPW010000277.1 GCA_020426515.1 Planctomycetaceae bacterium
GCTCTGACTCTGACCACCGATCATGCCGCTATTGCCGATGGTCAGGATATACTCGAACTCGGTTGTGGCTGGGGCTCACTGACGCTCTGGATGGCGGAGAGGTTTCCGGCGGCGCGGATCACCGCCGTTTCCAATTCGAACTCGCAACGCGAATACATCAACGCAGAGGCCCAGTCGCGGGGGTTCGAGAACATTGAGGTCGTCACCGCGGACATGAACGTTTTCTCGGCTGGTCGTGAATTCGACCGGATCGTCTCGGTCGAAATGTTCGAACATATTTCGAACTGGCGCGGACTGATCGAGAAGGTCCAGACGTGGTTGAGGGACGATGGCCGCTTCTTCATGCACGTCTTCAGCCACAGAAAATCTCCGTACAGATTTGATCCCGTCGACAAGCGGGATTGGATTGCACAGCACTTCTTCACCGATGGGATCATGCCGAGCCACGATCTTATCCGGCAGTTCGGCGACTTGGTCGAAGTCGAAGAGGCGTGGCGTTGGGGAGGCGATCACTATGAAAAGACGGCACGTGACTGGCTCTCCAACTTCGATCGCAACGGAACCGAAATCGACCAGATTCTCACTGAGGTCTACGGTACAGAGGCTCGACTATGGAAGCGGCGCTGGCGACTGTTCTTTCTCGCTACCATGGGCTTGTTCGGGCATGCCGGCGGCGCCGAGTGGGGGATCAGTCACTATCGTATGAGGAAGACGAAATAGTCCATGCCGATCGCAACGCCTTCATTTCAGTCACCAGAGCGTCGCAGGTCGCTCGCCGCGATAGGCGCCCACTCAGCGCCCGAGATACATTTGCACTGCCAAGTAGGCGAGCCAGGAGCACATTCCTGCAACGAGTGTCCCATACGCGATATCGATCAACGTGACCTGTAGTGTCCAGGTCTTGAGCGTGGCGTAGTTGGTCAAGTCATAGGTCGCATAGCACAGAGCGCCGAGAAGTGCGCCGGCGCCGAATGCGGCCAGCGCGGACCCGTCGCGCACGGCCGGCATCACGGCAAAAACGACGAGTCCTACCGGAAACAGCAAGTAGAAGATCACCGCAGGTATGATCCGAACCTGCTCGATCATCATGTCGCCGAGAACTTGCCGGTAGAGCGGAAGTGCCACTTGTGAGATCCAGATTGCATCGAAAATGCCAAATGCAACGAGGATCGTACCGTATGCCACCAATTGGCCCATCGAACTGTTCGCCTTGTCTTATGCTACTTTGATTTTACGACAGATGCCCACTCGCGGATCATTGGAGCGCGGATGAAAAGCGGGAGGGCACCTAGGCGCCCCCCGCAGCAGTCTGAGCAATGATCAACGCGACGGCAGAAGCACCTTGTCGATGACGTGGATCACGCCATTGCTCGCGCGAACATTCGCCGTGACGACGTTGGCGTTATCGACGGTCACACCACGGCTGGATTTCGAGACCCGAAGTGTTCGGTCTCCGGACGACTTTATCGTTCGTACGTGGATCGCCTTGTGCGGCAACTGACGCGAGGTGAGCGTGCGTGGCAATACATGGTACGAGAGGATTGCGGCGAGCTTGGCCTTGTTTTCAGGCTTGAGAAGGCTTTCGACCGTACCTTTCGGTAGCTTTGCGAAAGCCGCGTCGGTCGGTGCGAACACCGTTAGGTTCTTGCCTTTCGCAAGGGCGTCTGCAAGGCCCGCCGCTTTGGCTGCTGCGAGGAGTGTGCCGAACTTGCCAGCTTTCTCGGCCGATTCGACGATGTTGGCAGCGTTTGCCGCACCCGCTGTGAAGAGGGCTGCCGACATTGCGACAGTAGTAAGTATCTTACGCACGATGTCTCTCCTGTCCATGACGTGATCGTCAAAGCCCGCTTCGTTGTCGAGCAGGTATCCGGGGAACGCAGGAGGTCGCTTGCCAGATCAGCTTTCTGCGTCATTCCTGAGTGCACGATAATTTGAGCGATCCAAATGCAGGTAGGCAGCGTTACTAAACCTAGAAGCCCAATTCCGTCCGCCTAAGGCGCGCGGCGAGCGAGCACGCTTGATCGCCGTGCGCACGTACAGAGGTCTAATCATGTCGCGATATTCGACGCTGATTCTGTTCATCGCAATCGTCGTGGGCGGCGGCCTTGCGATTGGATACTTGACGGCACCCGGCGAATGGTATGCCGGACTCGATAAACCGTCCTTCAATCCGCCAGGATGGATATTCGGTCCCGTCTGGACACTACTCTATATTGCGATAGCACTGGCCGGATGGTGGGTCTGGGAGCACCGCAGACAAAGCGTGGCCATGAAGATCTGGTGGATACAGTTGGCACTCAATTTCATATGGTCGCCAGTGTTCTTCTCGGCACATCAGATTGGCTTGGCACTATCGGTAATCGTAGCGCTGCTGTTTGCGATCATCGCGTTCATTGTGACAACCTGGGAACGGGAGAGAGCCGCTGCAGTCATGTTCATCCCCTACGCCGCATGGGTGGGTTTCGCGTCCGTTCTGAACGCGTCGATATTCATCATCAACTGAAACGCCGCGACGCATCGACGGAAGCGCGACACCGCTTGCGAAAGTGTTCCGCGTCCTCCCCGGGTGCGACTGCTCCACGCTGCCGGGTCGTGAGGCGGATTGCACTACTTCGACTTGGCAAGCGTTTCGATCTGCTTTTGGAGCTCGTCAAATCGTTCATGCAGGGCAACGATCTCCG
>JAGQPW010000278.1 GCA_020426515.1 Planctomycetaceae bacterium
CACGGGTACCTGAAGTCTCTGCTGGACGCACTCGAGATCTCGCCCGAATCGCAGGTACTGGTGTTTTCGCAAACCAGCTTTCAGCTCCGGAAGATTTCCCCCTCGCGCCCCCGGGCGGTCTATTTCAATGACGATACCTACATTGGCTGGGTGCAGGGGGGAGATGTCATTGAAATGTCCACTTCCGATCCTCAACTCGGCGGTGTGTTTTACACTTTGCCTCAGCAGGAAAAAACCTCAATCACCTTTACGCGGGATCGGGGGCAGTGTCTCACCTGCCACGCTTCCTCACGCACGCGGGGAGTGCCCGGACATCTCGTCCGTTCGATTTTCCCCAACGATCTGGGCCAACCACTGCTGGCATCCGGAACATTTACCACAGACCACACCAGCCCCTTTTCCGAGCGTTGGGGAGGCTGGTATGTGACGGGCACTCACGGCTCGATGCGTCACATGGGGAACGTGATGATCGATGAGGGAGAAGATTCAGCCACACTCAATCGGGAACAGGGAGCCAACTGCAAATCGCTCCAGCATCTCATCCGGACGGAACCCTATCTCACACCGCACAGCGATCTGGTCGCGCTGATGGTCCTCGAGCATCAGACGCAAATGCACAATGCCCTCACGCTCGCAAGCATGGAAACCCGGATTGCCCGCCATTATGACGGAATGATGAACGAGGCTCTGGGGCGTGAACCTGACTACCAGAGTGAATCCACCGGACGTCGCATTCAGTCCGTCTGCGACAAGCTGCTCAGAGGACTGCTGTTTGCCGGCGAGTTCAAACTGGAAGCCCCCATTACCGGCACCTCCGGATTTCAGGAAGAGTTTGCGACGCGGGGACCAGTCGATTCCCAGGGACGTTCGCTCCGCCAGTTCGACCTCAAAACCCGCATGTTCAAGTATCCCTGCAGCTACCTGATCTATTCCGACGCTTTCATCCAACTCCCGGACGACGTTCGCGATTACACACTGCACCGCTTGCACGAAGTCCTCACCGGTGCCGACACATCCGAAGAGTTCGCACACCTCTCGGCAGCAGATCGGCAAGCGATTCGCGAGATCCTGATGGACACGCTGCCAGGGTTGCCGGAGGAATGGCGGAAGTGATCGGTTGCTGCGGTTCGACCTGAGTCAATCCGCGTACAAACCTTACATACCGCTTGCTCAGTCGATACGGTACGGCGTGAGAATCCACTGAATGGCTTCTCACTGCATGGCTCCCCCCAGCACCGATATCAAAGAGCAAGCAGCATGCGACTTCCCAGCCTCGTTGGCACCCTGCTCTGCCTGTTCCTCCACGGCTGCGGCAAGTGTCCACCATCCGGTGTCGGTCAACCGACTGTCATCCCGCAACCCACGCCGCAGGCGGTGCTGGATCGCATCGAGCAGTTGGGAGGCACGTACAAGCTCAGTGGTGATGGTCGGGTGGTCGTGCTGAGTTTCAAGCGTTGCCCGTTGAATGATGGCGACTTAGAAATCCTGCGATCAACTCCCGATGTCTGGACGCTGAATTTGCGCGGGATCAACGTCGTCAAAGGGACGCTCACCGCTGCCGGACTGGAGCCGCTGGAGGCGCTCACAAAGCTGCGTCGGCTCGACTTGAGCATGAACGCTCGGCTCAATGGTCGATTGGAAGTGATCCGGAAATTGCGGGAGTTAGAGTTTCTCAACCTTGAAGGGTCCTCGTTCGGCGACGAGACCATGCCCGCCATCGCCTCGCTGCCGCGTCTGCAGACTTTGCGCGTCGGCATGAACGGAATTACCGATGAGGGTATCAGGGCATTGCGGGGAAGTCCGATTGAATCGATCGACTACTGGCACGATCGAGGCGAAGACATCGGTGCGTTGGGCGGGCTGAAGAAACTGCGAACGTGGTTCATTGGCTACGACAGTATTCCGGCCGATCGGCTCCATGAACTGCGCGACATGGATCAGTTGGAATTCCTGTGGATCTCGTGCTTCAACGTCGACACACCCCCTGAATCGGTCGAGGCGCTGCGTACGCTCACGTCGCTGCAGACGCTGGAAATCTCCTGTCCACCCGATGCCGACTGTCCACTACTGGCCGCACTCGACAGCCTGCCCAACCTGAGAACATTGCGGCTCACGTCCATTGGCGACCGAGGGATTTCGCGGCTGCCACGGCAGGAGACCATTGAAGGACTTGACCTGGCGTTGACAACGCAGGTGACCGCCGATGGACTGCTGGCACTGAGACGACTTCCACAACTCAAGAACCTGAGTCTGCGACCGGGTACGACGACACCCGACAGCCTGCGTGTGATCGCCTCGCTCCCGCGACTGGAACGTTTGTACTTCGACGCCAACCGAATCGGACATGCCCATGATCAGCTACCACACAGTTCGCCGGTGTATCCGGACCTCGGCCCCGGATTTGGCGCGACTGATTTGGCAACCTTGACGCAGCAAATCCCCCTCAAGCACCTGAGCCTCGATGGGTTTGGCTTTGGCGACGAGGTGATGCCCATTTTGGCCCTCAATACACACTTCGAAACGCTGGGCCTCGGCGACTCACCGATTACGGACGGTGGCCTGCTGCAACTGCGACACAACGCGGGGCTGCGGTATATCAACGTCGAAGGAACCAGAATCGGTCGCGAGGCCGCACTGCAATTCCAAACCGACTTCGCCCCCCG
>JAGQPW010000279.1 GCA_020426515.1 Planctomycetaceae bacterium
ATCACGAGCGTCCGCAAGGGGGACATCTACGAGACCAACTCCGGCCAACTGCTGGAGGTGACCAACGGTCGCCTCACAGACGAAGAGGAGCACGGGGCCTCGTTTGAAGGCCGCAGCATCGAGTTCAACCTCGAGACCGGCCACCCCAATCGCTCGAAGACGACCGACCGGTTCTACCTGGATGAGCTGGCGAAGAAGCTCTCCAAGAAGGACTACGACGAGTGGGTCGAGATCGGCCGCCGCGAAGCCGAGGCGCTGACGGATGCCAAGGCCCCCGAGGCAGAACCGGCCAAGGCCACGACCAGTCCCGCCGCCACGAAACCCGCGAAGGCCCGCAAGCCGAAGACCGACGGCAAGCCGTCCGAGGGCAAGCTCAGCCAGCTTGAGGCGGCGGTCAAGGTGCTCACCGAAGCGGGCGAGCCGATGACCACCAAGGCGATGATCGAGGCGATGGCCGCGAACGGGTACTGGACCAGCCCCGGCGGGGCCACCCCCTGGGCCACGCTTTACTCGGCCTTAATCCGCGAGATCGCCAACAAGGGAGACGAGTCCCGGTTCACCAAGGTCGACCGGGGCCAGTTCGCCCTCAACACGCCCGCGGCCGCGACGAAGCCGGCCCCCAAGACCACCGGCAAGAAGGCCACGAAGAAGATTACCAAAAAGACCAAGCCCGCCGACGGGACGCCCGGCCCCAAGGCGGTCTCCGACCTGTTCAAGATCTGAGGCCCCGCCATGATGAATCCCAACCACCAACTGGCCGATGCCCTCCGCGACGTGACCGCTTCGGTCCAGCAGGCCATCGCCGATGGCTACCGCTCGCGGATGATCGATGCCGATGACCTGGTCGAGGTGCTGCTGGCCATCGCCGACCGCCTCGATCCGCCGGTGCCCGATGAAGTTGCTGCCGAATTCGCCTGTCCCGAATGTGGCGAACGCCACATTGACCGCCTTGTCCACGAGGCCGACGACCTCGTCCGGTGCTCCTCCTGCGGGATCACCTTCGACCCGGCCGCGCGGTAGCCCCCGCGAGTTCCGCGACCAGACGCCCCACGTCAAACCGTGCGGGCGTTCTTCTCGTGGAACGGATTAAGTCATCCAGCAAGTTGGGATTTCCGGGCGGGGAACCTCGCCATCGAATCGGTCTTGTTCGCGAAGCTTCAGGCCATTCGAGTTCGCACAGGAATCGCTCACATCTCTTTGGCTGACCAGGAATTGACGGTCCAATGCGCCCGAAGTACTCTCATTGCCTTTGAGCCAAACAGATGCGTTTCGTACTTGCCATCATACTCCTGTTTCTTCTCATCCTCAGCCTGATCTGTGGCGTCGGTATCGGGATGGGATTCCTCCTCCATTGGATCATTCCGTCCATTGGGGTTGATACGGGAACGTTGATTGGAGTCGTCAGCATGGGCTGGAGTGTTTACTTCTTCACTCGGCTGATGGCCTTCGGGGCCACCCTTGAGAATGGTGAGAGGGAAGTTGATTGGTCAGACATCGAGTCGATCGTGTTGCCACCGATTCGATTACGGCGTCCCTCGAAACGGAAGAAAACGCCATAATCGACACGAGCGATTCACAGACGCTTACGTGGCCCTCAACTTGACCGTTTCAGGGCCCGCCGTCGCTTGTTGTCGACCGCCACGTCCACCGCGCAGCGGCGGCAGATTCCCATGACGCCGTTGCTGCCGGGATAGACATAGAACTCCGTGGCGATGTCACGGTACCAGCGGCAACGGCGGCAGCGCTTGAGCCATGTTGCCCCGAACCGGATGCAGCCGCTGTGAATCCGCTTGTGCTCCAGTCTTGTCACGAGCCGCAGATTCTCCAGGCGATTGTCGAGTTTGTCCTGATTGACATGATGAATCTCATGGCCGGGAGGGACGGGACCGAAGTGGGCCTCCCAGACCAGTACGTGCTCAAAACGCAGGCGGCGGTCTTTGGTCCTCAGACGCCGATAGCCGTGTGGCGTGACACCGGAACCTCGGGGCGCTGGGAGGTTCATCGCATCTGCTCCTCGCGGGCTTTCATCGGAATGGGGGATGTCCCGGTGCGTTCGAGCACGGCTGCCTGACCGCTGAATCGCTGGAAGCGATCCACAATGACATCACAATAGAGCGGGTCGAGTTCCATCAGGAAGGCCTTGCGGCCGGTGCGCTGAGCACCAATCAGGGTCGAACCAGAACCGCCAAACAGGTCCAGGACATGCTCGCCGGCGACGGTGGAGTATTGCATGGCCCGCACCGCCAACTCGGCAGGTTTGGCCGTCAAATGCTCCATCTGTTGTGGCGGAATCTTCTTGATCGGCCACAGATCGGGAACATTGTTGGGCCCATAGAAGCGGTGCGCTGCCCCTTCTTTCCAGCCGTAGAACGCCAGCTCAAAGCAACCGAGAAAATCCTTGCGCGTCAACACGGGGTGCTGTTTGTCCCACACAATCCCCTGACTGAAGTACAGTCCATGCTTCTTGAGGAACGGCGGGTAGTTGCCAAGGTTGGCGTAGCCGCCCCAGATGTAGAACCCACGACCGGGAAGCAGTACGCGGGCGATGTTGCCGAACCAGGCGTCCAGCAGGCGGTCGAACTCGTCATCCGACACGAAGTCGTTGGCCAGCGGACGGTCCTTGGCCCGCAGCTTCTTCTGCGTGGGCTTCGAC
>JAGQPW010000027.1 GCA_020426515.1 Planctomycetaceae bacterium
TTTCATTTGTGTGACATCAGGCAAATTAATGATGGCCTGTCGTTCACGCACGGTGGCTCCTTCTTCAATTGCAGCCGAGTCGCTGCCACCACGGCGCGAATTGCTGGAGAGGTTGGCGTAGACCACTTCACCGTCTTGTGGAGCACGCAATGTGCAGGCCTGGATCTGCTTCACGAATCGCTCGTGTCGCTCTCGTTCAACGCTGGCGGTCAGATCGCGGGCTTCGACATCCTTCTCGAATTGAGTGACGGCCGACTTGGCCTTCAACTTCACGCGGGCGAGTTCTCGTTCAAGTTCCTTGGCGTTGGCCTTCAGCTCTTCAATGGTGCGGCGGAACGAAAACTCCGTCAGCACTTTCAATTCTTCCTTGGAACCTTCCAGTTTGAGTTCGGCCTGCTTCACCGCAATACGGGCCGCTTCGAGGTCGTTTTGCGTGCGGTAGCCTTTGCGAACCTGTTCTTTAACGAAGTCCATGTTCTCCTGGGCACGCAGCAACTCTTCCTCGTTCAATGCAACGTTTCCCGAGAGCTGCTTTTGCTGCTGGGGATATTCCCCCTGCTCATATTTATCGAGGTCCAGCAGGGCCAGTTTCCATTTCAGCTCGGCTGCCGCAATGTCGCTCTCGTTCTGCGTCTTTTGAATTTCGAGCGATTCCCGCGACTGAGCCAGGGCGGCATCGGCCTGTGTGACCGTGATTTCCTGCTGCTTGGCTTTTTCGGTCAGCGCCGAGGCATCCAGTTCGCAGACCACATCTCCCGTCTTGACGCGCGTCCCTTCGGGAACCAGCGAGATAATCGTCGTGCTGCCTTCGACCTGACAGCTCAGCGTGGCATTGCGACGGGAATCGAGATGTCCCTGCACATTCAGGCTGATCACAAATGGCCCACGTGTCGCGCGGTCGAGTACGTATGTACCGGCACCGGGCGCAGAGGCGCTCCGCAGCCCAAGCGAGGTCAGAAGACCATCACTCCCCAAGCCGGCTAAAACCGCTCCCCCGATGATCGCCATCAGGAACAGCAACAGCAGTATCTTCAGGAGACTGAAGCCGGATTTGGGCTGGCGCGTCGCTTGCATCGTTGTTCTTCCGATAGATCGAATCGTCCCACATGCCATCGGGACCAATCTCCATGGTACCCATATCGCGGTAGATATTCAGGCGATTCCGTTCGTAATCGATCCAGTTTTGCAGCAAGGCATTCTGGTTCTGCAGAATCGCGTTCAATGCGTTTAACAGGTTGTTACCCTGCAAACCGCTACGTCCCTGGCTGGCCACGCTTTGACGCGGATCGACCGGGGCATTCGACTCATTGACAGCCGAGTCGTATTGTAGGGCGGCAAGTCGCACTGCACGGCGAGAAGTTTCCAGATTCCGTCGCAAAACGACCAGCTGACGCCAGTCTCGACGCACCTGTTGTTTGACCAGGTCTTCCGCGAGCATGTAGGCACGGCGGGCACGCTGATAATTGATCAGCGACTCCCGGTAGTTGTTACGTTCCTGAATCTGGTCCAGTGGCGTGGTAAACTGAATGCCAGCCCGCAGTTGGCTGTTCTCTCCACTGAAATTGAAGGGGCGGTTACCACCGGAATTGCGAAAGTTTCCACTGACGACCAGATCGATGGCTGCCTGCAGGCGATTGGCGGCAATTTCCACGTCACGGCGGGAGTCCATGACCTCCGCCCGGGCATTCATCAGGTCGAGACGATTTTCCAGGGCATTTCGGACAACTTGCTCGACAGACATCTCAAATGGGATGACATCGATCAGTTCGATTCGCAAGCTCACCTGCACCACGGCAAGATTCTGCATCAGCCGCAGCAGGTCTTCTCGCATCAGGTTGATACCTTCGTAAGCCGCCTGCCGCGTTTCCAGCGTCACATCGTCCGATGCGAGCAATTTGACATAACCTGTCTGGGCCTGATGGATCTCGTCCATATCCAGCTTGGCACGCTCGTAGAGAAAGCGTGCACGATCCATTGCCGCCGTAAACTGCTGGCGTTCGTCTTCAGTCGGGAGTTCCGCCAGACGTCTGGGAATGGCCTGCTCCACACGTTCCAGGTCTTGCCCGACGAGTTCCAATCCCTGGATTCTCGCGCGGTTCTGCAGCTTGCTGAACTCAACGATCGTCTGACGAAGAATCTCCAGTTTGGGATCAGCATCGTCCAGCTGCCCCCAGACCTCCACGAATGCTTCGGCATCCGTTTCCAACTGCGTCAGCTGAGTCGAGATGATTTCGAACGGGGCCAGCATGCGGTCGTTAATGGTGAGCACCATGTCCGGCGGCAGCCCCAGTTGAATCTTGAATGAGTCCAGGGTGTCCTGGTATGCACGTTCCAATCCACGCAGCCTGTTGATGGACGATGCCAGACTGGCCTGCAGCTGCAGGACGTCGAGCGTTGCCACTTCAGTCCGCAAACTCTGGATCATGGAATTGATTGCAGTTTGAAACTCCACATCATTGGAAAGGTTTCGCAAAATCTCGACCTGCTGATCCGTAATCGTCCCGCGCCACAGAATACGCTTCAGGTCCGGGCGATAGGTGATCTGTTGACTCACTTCCGGCGGAAAGACCAGTCCCGGTGGCAGGGCGACGAGGTCGGCTCCGGCAAAACGAGAGTTGCGGGTGGCTTCTGCCAGCAGTCGGTCAACCTGCCGCTCCAGTCGCCAGATATTGCCCTGTTCGTTGCGGATCGACTGTGTCTGGAGCAGCAGACCCAGAAATCCACCGGTGTTTGCACCGACGGTATCGGTGAAAAACTGCTGGCGGAATCGCGCCAGCTCGCGAATCTGGTACAGCAGAGTCCGTTCCACCTGCGTCAGCGACTCCAGTCCAACTTTGCGACCGGCGCCAATCAGCAGGGGCTGCGTGATCGAATACGAGAGCAGGGATGCCGACTGCGTCTGATTGCCTCCGGAGAACAGCCACAATGTGTTGTTCGCCAGTTCAAGAGTCAGCTGCGTACCCGCCGGAAGCAACTGGGATAGACCGGCTGCGGCCCCGGCAGCGACGGAATCGGCGCCACCTTCCGGGCTGATGCTGGCTGTCGCTCCGCCGTTCGCCTCGGAACTGTTGTTGATCAGATATCGGACGCCGAACTGAAACCGTTCGAACGTGACATCCAATGCCGCCAGATACACGTTCTCCAGTTGTGTCTGATAGTCACGATTGTGGATCAGAGACAGCTCAACAGCGTCCGGCAGTGTCAGGTTCTCGACTGCCGCTACCGGTTCCAGATAGTCGCCGGTCAACGGGTCAACCAGGTCCGACCGGATGCCGAACTGGGCCAGCCATTGTGGATTCTCCACACTCATCAGGTCGCCGAACTTGTGCCAGCCCTTATAGCCTTGCCAGCCATCGACCCAGTGCATGAAGGTGTGTGCCGCCGGGTCATCTGGCGGTAGTGGACTGTGGTCGGGATTGGACGGATCGTAGAACCGGCTCTGAGGATCAGGCTCAATGTCCACGCGAGGCAAGGTCCACCGCGGGTCATTCAGCTTTTCGGCGACGGCGTCGTATACATCCGTGTCGGCCTGATGACGCCAAAACTGCCGGGTGCACCCGGTTGGCAGCAGGAACGTCACGGCCAGCAACAGCCTCAACGCTCTCATAGGACACCACCCCCCCGGGGATCCTGCCCGAGAGCGGAATCGAGTGCGAAAGGACGGGAGTGGCGGGAACGCTCCGGGCATTCGTCAGGGTGAGGTTTCTTGGGTGGGCGGATACCGAGGCAGGTTCACAGCGGAGGTGTCACGCTGGCGAAGTGGACCAGCGTGTCTCTTCATACTTCGGACCTCAGAGATGGCAGGCTGTATCGATTTCGACGACTTTGCCGGTGATTCCGGTTGTATAGGCTCTCGGTGATGCAGTACGCGGGTGAGGCATCCCGAGAAATGAGGCATCCGAACGAGATTTCCGATTGGGCTGGTCGTCATTTTCAGAATAATCAGAACCGACACTGCCAATTACCCGGCTTTGTTGTCTTTCCTGTAATCCCCAGACATCCTGTTTGCCCGTTCGGTGCCATGTTTAGGGCGAAGGAGTCTACTCCGCGCCCGCCTTGATCCCTGTGGGGCAGGTGGTCGCGTGTTCCCAGCTCCGGTGAATGACCTATTCGCCGAGGATGTTCTCCACGTCCCCAACGTTGGAGACCCCCCTAGTTCCCAATCAGCAGGAGAAATTGGATGGCAACCACATTGGCAGAACCCGTCGTGCAGGTCGACGAACGTCGCAAGAGCCGACGTGTCGATGACCGCCGCAAGAAGCCGACGGCCAAACGCTCAAGCGAAGAGCGGCGAAGTGAAAGTCGCCGCAAAGTCGAGCGTCGTCGGCAGATCGACCCGACCACTTGCGAACGCGACTACCAGCCGGAAGAAGTTGAATTCATGAAGGCGATGGACGACTACAAGCGTCGCAGCGGTCGCCCCTTCCCCACCTGGAGCGAAGTTCTCGAAGTGCTCCGCGATCTCGGCTACCGCAAGACCGCCGAGCAATCGCAGACGTTTGCCGGCGTCGAAGCTGAAGCAGCTCCGATCGAATAGCCAGCATTCCAAAAATTCAATCAGCAAAACAGCCCGGTTCCGCCGGGCTGTTTTTGTTTGATGATGGAGTGAGGCCATTGCCGAATCGACGACATGCGGCCCAGTGGACTACGATTGGTCGCTGTGACCCTCTCTTCGCCCATCCGTCGACGCTGGCGATTCGCGGCCCTCTACTTCTCAGAAGGGGCCCCGATCGGGTTCATCTGGTGGGCCCTCCCGACCCGTCTCGCCGCAGAGGGGGTGTCGATCGGGCAGATTACGGCACTCACGTCGCTGCTGGTTCTCCCGTGGACTCTCAAGTTCCTGTGGGCTCCGCTTGTTGATGCGTGTCAGACGCCTCGCTGGACCCTCCGGCACTGGATTGTCGCCGCTCAATTCGTGATGGCCGCTGCGCTCGCTCCTCTATTCTGGCTCCATCCAGCGCAGCATTTCGAGTGGCTGCGACTCACTCTGTTGATCCATTGCATTGCCGCAGCCACGCAGGACATCGCAATCGATGCCTGGTGCGTCGAATTGACCCGAGAAGAAGAACGGGGCCGCATGAACGGCTGGATGCAAACCGGCATGCTGCTGGGACGTTCGCTCCTGGGAGGTGGCGCTCTGGTGATCAGCGACTGGGGCGGACCGAAATTGGTGTATGCCCTGCTCCTGCTGGCGATCCTGCCGACTTCGCTGCTGGTGATCTTCTCTTCCGATCGCGTGATCCCTCGTCTGCGGGAATCGTGGAGCATGCACTATGTACGTCTCACCGCAGCCTTGCGGCATCTCGTTCGTCGCCGGGTGGCGTGGCTGGGGCTCGGTTTCGCCCTCATCGCTGGAGCCGCCTTCGAAGCTCTTGGAGCGGTCCAAGGCCCCCTGCTTCTCTCGCATGGCTGGAGCGAAGCAGAAGTCGGGAGCCTGACTGCGGGCCCGATGGTCTTGCTGATGGTACTGGGAGCCTTGCTGGGCGGTCGCATGGCCGACCGCTGGGGACACGTCCGTGTCTCCCTCGTCGCCCTGCTCTGGATTGCACTCCAGGTCACCAGCGTCGGGCTGTTACTTCTTTGGTCGGGACAGCGCGAAGTGCATCGCTTGCTCCCCCTGTTCCTGTGCGGCGAAGCACTCGGCATTGGCCTGCTGACTGCGGCGTCATATGCCCTGTTCATGGACCTGACCGATCCTCAACTGGCCGCTACTCAATTCACGACCTACATGGCGGCCACCAACGCCTGCGAAGCCTGGGCAGGACTGCTCGTTGGTCAACTCATCGGTCGCTGGAACTATGGCCCGGCCCTGTTGATGATGGCTGGCCTGTCACTCGTGGGGCTGGCGTTCCTGCTGCAGATCCCTACGGCACTGCAGGCAGATCGTGGACTGGCTCGCCCCGCATCTGTCCCGCCATGTGATCGAGAATAATTGGCAGGAACACGATGCCGGTGTAGTGGTCGGCGGGCAGGCAGACGTGATGATCCTCGGGAATGCCGGCGGCTTCGACCAGTGACCGGACGTTGTCGATGGGGACCACATCGTCGTACAGACCGGAGTACACAAATGTCGTCTCGGGATTCAGTCGATGAGCCAGTCTGTTGGGTTCGATCGCCTGCGTCATCTCCCGCAGCTTCGCGTCATCAATTCCGGCTCGCTCCAGTCGCTCGCGGACCTTGGCGGCATCTTTCTTGCCACTCTTCACGATCGAATACAGGTCACCGCCAGCGAGGGTAATGAATACCGATTCGTAGCAGGTGTCGAGGGCTCCCGCAGTAGAGGCAACGAACCCGCCCAGACTGGTTCCCTGCAGACTGATGGCATCCCTGCTGACTCCGGGCAGTACAGAGACGGCATCGAGTGCCCGCCGTGCATCGGACACTCCCTGCAATAGCGATGGCAGCATTTCTTCGGCCTTGATGTCCCCTTTTCCAACTCGCCGCACACCATAGCCGGGCAATTGCAACAGGAACGCATGAATGCCGCGCTGACGAAAACCTCTGGCAAACAACCGACCGACCGGCATGCTGCGTCCCGATTCGTGAATCACAATCACGGCCGGAGCGTTGGCAATGGCCCCCTCAGCATCGCGCACCACGTACCATTCGAGCGCCACCAGATCGTTGACCTGGTCGCCTTGAGGCAGCGCCGACGGAAACCGCACCAGGGCGTCCCCGTGCCCATCGACAGCATTTTGCACTGTGACCTGAAACGGACCCGGCTTCCAGCACAGGCCATTCAGGCACAGTTGCGCATCTGCGATGTTGTCCTGCTCAGGGGTGAGTGAATCCTTCGTGCTGAATGTCACCCCAATCGGCAGGGCCTCTGCCCCGTGTGCTGTGGCGACAGTAAATCCAACGAGGAGAGCAGGCAGCCAGGCCCGTATCGACATGATCAGTCCTTCAGATGGAACAGCCGCTTGATGGCATCGAGTAACCCGTGAGGAGTCCCCTCTTTCGCTTCGACTCGCAAGGTTTCCAGCGGCGGATGCAGCAACTTGTTCACGATTCGCTGAATCGTGCGTTCAATGGCGTCCCGATCCTCTCCCGCCAGATGGGGCAGTTTGCGGTACAGCAGTTCCAGTTCCTGACGGCTGATTTCATGCCAGTGCTCCCGCAGCCGCTTGATGATTGGCCCGGTCGCCTTGTGATACACATCCTGCATAAAGCGATCAGTTTCCTCGGAAATGATCGCACGAGCTTTTTCGACTTCGCGCGTTCGCAGTCGACGGTTCTTGTCGCACGTCGCCTCGAGATCGTCGATGTCGTACAAGAATACGCTGTCATCGATCTGTCCAATCGCTGGGGCAAAGTCACGCGGGGCGCCCAAGTCGAGAATGAAGACCGGTTTGGCTCCTGTCTGCTTGCGGACCTTGCGAAACAGTTCCGCCTGTACGACTGGTTCGGAAGCCCCCGTTGTGCCGACGATCACATCGGCCTCGGGAAGCAGCAATTCGAGGTCGGACCAGGGCCGTGGTTCGCCGCCGAATTCTGCGGCCAGCGGCATGGCCCGTTCCATGCTCCGATTGCAGATGACAATCCGCCGGACCCCTTCGTCTTTGAGGTAACGCAGCGTCTCCGTGGCCATTTCTCCGGCCCCCAGCACGAGGACGGTCTTGTCGTCGAAGCGGTCGAAGATGCTTTTTGCGAACTCTCCCACCGCGACGCTGGCAATGGAAATGCGACCTTCAACCAGCTTGGTTTCCGTTCGCACTCGGCTGGAAACCAGCAGTGCCCGTTGAAACAGGGAATTCGTCAGCGGCCCGTTGGCTTCAGTCCGCGTTGCCAGTTCGTAGGCCTGTTTGACCTGACTGACGATTTGCGTTTCGCCCAGCACCATGCTGTCGATACTCGACGCCACTTCAAACAGATGCCGCACTGCTGCCGGTCCCGATTCTTCAAGCAGATCGCTGAAGAAGTCCTGTAGCGGTACCTTGTGGAATTCCGCAAAGAAACTGGCCAGCTGCCCGCGCGAAGGGGCATCGAGAGCATCTTCCTGAGCGGCGTAAATCTCCACCCGATTGCATGTGGAAATGACCACATGTTCGCTGTTGGGGAACCGCTCACGCAGGGCGTCGTATGCGCGCATCAGTGTCTCTTCCGTCGAAAATGCGAGTCGTTCACGAATCGCAAGATCGGCAGTCTGATGGTTGCAGTAGACAACCTGCAGGTTCATTTCGGGAGCGCTGTCAATGGTTAGTGTTAATGGGGAGGCCGTCATTTGGGATCTAGCCGGAGTGAATGCCATCGGTACTGAGTATCTTCATGATCACCAGCACCGCCAGCAGAAAACTGCAGGCCAGAACGGTTCGCCAGGCGACAATTTTCCCGGCCGGGCGACGCGTGGTCAGCAGCCAGCCGCACAGCATCGCCATCATCAGCCACATCAGGGCGTTGGCGATGAAGTCCAGACTGGCGAGGTTGACTGGATGTGCCGAGTCGCGAGCCAGGTAGGTCATCCATAGTCCAGAAGCCATGCCGAGGGTCAGCAGTGGCACAGAAGTCACAATCAGCCACCAGTTCATCCTGTTAAGCCGCTCCAGACTAAACAGATGCAGTCCGCGTACTTCGGCCTGTTTGTGACGCAATCGGTTGTGCTGAACCAGATACATCAGCGCAGTAACCAGCGCCAATGCGACACCGCCAATGCCGAGAACCCACAGCGAAGCATGCGCCATACTCCAGTGGCGGAGCGTGCCCAGGCGGGGATTGGGACTGTTGCGGACAAACTGTGACGCCGAAACCAGCGCAAGAGCCAGTGGGAGCACAAACAGGCCGAGGGAGAACTCCAGATTCCAGACCTGAAGTCCCAGTTGCAGAGCCACTGTCAACCAGGCGAGCACCAGAAACCAGTCGTGCGTCGACGCCAACAGCGGCGGCAATTCCGCTTGCTGACTGCGGGCCACAAGGTAACCGGTATGAGCGACGAGCCCCGCGACTGTGAATCCGACAGCGGCCAGCCGGATCGTCCGGCTGCGATACAAGAACTGCGCAACTTCCAGCAGCAACGCCATGGCGTAGCTGGCGAAAAAACAGAAGACGGTGATACGTTCCCAGTGCATGGGCATTGTTGGATGGTCTGGATGTTGAGGCTCGCAGCTGGACTGCCAACTTGCATTTGGCGGCTCGGATCATCCGGATTCGGTGCGTGCCAAAACGTGATCTCCTCTCCCCCGCCCAGGGAACTCGTTGGGCAGGGAACATCTCCGGCGAGGGAGAGGGACGTCGTTGTCGAACGGCTCGTCTCCATGGGGACAAGCAATGCGACGCTTTCAGGCGGTCAGGGACATGGGCCGTGACCATGTCCGCGACGATCTTCAGTGTTCTAGGCGATTAACCCATGCGAGACTTCATGAATTTCAGTCCCTGGGTTGCCAGATGCTCTTCGCTGGGGAACATTTTCCGCCAGATACGGGTGGCGGCGGCGAGGTCTGGCAGTGCAAGGCCAAAGGCTTCAATCACCATCCAGCCATCATAGCCAACTTCCTTCAGCCCTTCGAAATTGGAATCCCAGTTGACGCCCCCTTCGCCCGGCGTACTGCGGTCGTTTTCGGAGATGTGGACATGCACCATCTGATCGGCACAGGCCTTGATGGCGGTTTTGGGACACTTTTCCTCGATGTTGGCGTGGAAGGTGTCGTACATCATCTTCAGGTTGGGATGATTCACTTCACGGGTAAAGCGAGCCGCGTCTTCCGCACAGTTCAGGAAGTAGCATTCAAACCGGTTCAGGTACTCGACAACGAGTGTTACGTTCTGCTGCTGGGCGTAGTCGGCCGCCTGAGCGAGAATCTCCTGGCCCCGCTTCCACTCCTCTTCAGTGCGGCCCTTGCCGGTGAATTCTCCGAGTGCCGAGTGAATGGGCCCCAGCAGGTGCGTGGCTCCGGCGGCAGCGACCATGTCGGTCGCTTTCTTAAGTCGAGCCAATCCGGCGGCCCGCACAGCGGGATCGGGATCAATCGGGTTTTCCTCTTTGGTGCAAACCGTCACCGCGGTGGAGCCGAGTCCCAGTTCGGACAGCTTGGCCCCGACCTTTGTGAATGTCTCCAGATTCATGTCGAACACGGGGAGTTCCACGCCGTCGTAGCCCCAGCCCTTGATCTGTTCAAGCAGTGGAAAATGAGTCTCGTCAACCGAGGCGGTCCACAGCAGCAGATTCAGTCCGTACTTCATGTTGAATACTCCGATGAGTCGTTAGTAGAGAGTTGAATGAATACGTTGATCAGGTGGCAGGTCCGTGGCCCAAAGTTCAGTCCCCGCTCCCCCACAGCCGAGCCCGAAACAATGAGATGCTCGATTGTGGGGGAGAGGGAGACGATTCACATGGACGTCATGGTCCTGTCTTCCGCTAGTCGATGATTCGCAGGTGCTTGAGCACGGCTTCCGGTTCCATGATGTAGCCGATGTAGAATTCGCCGAACTCTCCGTAGCGGGCGGACGCTTCATCGAACCGCATGGTGTAGACGATCTCCTTGATGTACTCGGGAGCCCGGCCCCACAGTGTGACGCCCCACTCCCAGTCATCGAATCCGGTCGAGGCGGTAATCACCTGCGACACTTTGCCCGCGAACTTGATTCCCGAGGTGGCATGCTCCGACATCAGACGAGATCGTTCGCTGAACGGAAGCTGATACCAGTTCGCGTGCGGATCGCGGATCTTGTTCATCGGGTAGAAGCAGATGATCGGCCAGTTCGGGAAGTCCGGATACAGCCGCTGCTTGTTCATCATCGGCAGCCGTTGCTCATAGGCATTGACCTTGGCCTGATACGACGGATCGTCCGGCGAGGTGCCATCGCGTTTCAGCCTCTCTGAATACTGCTCCACGGTGGGGACATATTCCGAGACTTCGGTGATTGAGACGAACGAGTAGGTCGGCTCCAGTGCCGTTCCCAGTGCCGACGACCGCACGCGCTGGTGAATGGCATCGATCTTCAGAGGATCCGGGTCAAACATCACCACACCAAAGTCAGCGCGGTGGCCGGAGACGACAAACGATTGAATACGTTCCGGAGCCTCTTCGCCTTCCGGGTTCAGGGCGGCGATGACTGCGTCGGCTCCTTCGCGACGCTGCTCGTAGCCAAGCTGCGCCAGTGCCTGTTGATTGACCCGGTAATAGATGTGCAGGGAATGCCATCCCTCACTCAATTTGGTTGTGGGATCGGGCAGGTTGGCTGGCGGGTGTGGTCGGTTCATTGCGAGGCGGGTTTCTCAGGAGTTCAGGAATCAAGTCGCGGACAGGTCAGCAACAGCCGACATGATAGGTTCGATGGCGTTAAGCGTGTAGCCGGTGGAGAGTTTTCCTTGCTGGAGAATCGGTTCGTTGAGCTCAGGTTCCCCCTCGCTCGCGAGACATCTTCACTTGTGAGCGGATGGATTCAGCGAGGGCGCGGGTTCGGGAGAGGGGGCAAGGGAGCCGTCACCTGGGCACCCGTCAAAAGTCCAATGCATCCAGCCCATCCATCAGGTCATCAAGTTCGTCCTTGGCCTGCTGGGCGGTTTGCGTCTGCCGGCGGGGAATGCCGACCGTCGCCCCCACCGCATCACGTCCATCATTCACCAATTCCGCATCCCGTTCAGCAATGGCCATCTCCAGGGCATCTTTTCCGTTGCCTCCCCCGAACAGTTGCGTCAGGTCAATCTTCAGCCCCGCCACTTCCCCTTCCGCTCCAGCAATCGCGGGCGTCTTGTGCTGCGGGAACATGATCGCATTCTCGGGACAGACGCGGCTGCACGCGGGGCAGCCCTTCTTACAGTTGTCCTGGGCTTCCACCAGAATGCGGTCGAGCGTATCGACGCCATACACACCAAACAGACAGAAATCGATGCACTCCATGCAGTTCGTGCAGCGGTCGTAGTCGATGACGGGATACCACCGTCGCTTGGGAGGCTCGGCATCCTGCGGGTTGGGCAGAATCGGCAAGGCTCCTTCTTCGGCAGGGGGCTGGGCCAGATACCGTTCCAACTGCTGAGGCTGCGGCTCGCCACCAATCCACGACATCAGGTCAACCACCTGCTCCGAGTGGTCCCGCACAATGCGTTTGATTTCATCAATGTAGGGCTGGGCTGTTGGCTCAACTCGAAAGTCGATGCAGTACAGCTTTCGATTGGGGGTGTCGGCCGCCCCAATTCCCTGCAGTTCCGGTTGCTCCTCGGGGTCGAAGTCTTCGTCTTCCCCCCGCAGATACGAGATCCCTTCCCGTCCCTTCACTCCCTGTCGATCCAGCACCCAGCGCGCAGCGCGAGGGTAAATCCACGACAGCACCACCAGTGGCCCACTCACGCCCCGCAAGAACAATAGCCCCGTGTGGTCGGGGCCCATGTCGTACAGGTGGGGCACAATGGAAACTTCGACATCCCGATCCATGATCAGCCGCGCAGCCACTTCCTCTTCCAAAGCCCGCTGCTTGGGATTCTTGCTTTGACCCTGGGAGATGACGACCGTCAGTTTTTTTGCCATGGGGGGCGGCTCGGTGGGACACAGGAATCGACGTTCTCCCCTCAGTGTCGTCGCCAAGGGAGGTCGTTTTCAAGGGAGTCACTGTGGGAAGCTCGTTGAGCGTTGAACGTTGAGGGGCCAGCGGCCCACGTTGGCGACTCTTTGCTTGACATGCAACCGTTTGGTTGCATAATGTGGCTGGAGGTCGATGAATCATGGATGAGGTATTCAAGGCACTGGCTGACCCAACTCGGCGAAAGCTGCTCGACCGGATGTATGAGAAGAGTGGGCAAACACTTGGACAGTTGTGCGAGCATCTCGACATGACCCGCCAGGCTGTGACCAAGCATCTCAGCATTCTGGAAGACGCAAACCTGGTCGCAATCGTCCGGCGGGGACGGGAGAAACTCCATTACCTGAATCCGGTTCCGATCCACGACATTGGCCAGCGGTGGATCAACAAGTTCGAGAGTCACCGACTCGATGCTCTCACTCAACTCAAACATGCTCTGGAGAAGTCCGATGAATGACCGCAGCTTTGTCTATGTAATCCACATTGGTACCACCGCAGCACAGTTGTGGGAAGCATTGACGACAGGCGAGTTCACGCAACAGTACTGGGGCGGGCGACGGATTGAGTCCAGCTGGGAAGTTGGCTCGCCCGTCTCGCACATCAAGCCCGATGGCGGCATAGACTGGCAGGGCGAAATAGTGGAGTGCAATCCTCCCCAGAAGCTTGTCTACACGTTCAAGGGGCAAGGAGACCATTGGGAAGGCGAACCATCGCGGGTAGAGTTCACGATCTCGCCCAGCGGTCCTACCACAGTGATGCTGCGGATTGTTCACGACCAATTGTCCGAGAAAGCCTTCCAAGGCATCAGCATGGGTTGGCCAGCAATCCTGTCAAACCTCAAGTCCCTCCTCGAAGGAGGCTCGACGCTGGCGTATCACTGGAAAGGGTGATTCACCATTCGCGATGCCGGGTGCCCCGGTTTGGGGAGAACTTGGGTGCCACGTGCTCTGCGAGTGACCGTAGCGTGCGTCGTGACGCACAGTTACACGGGAGAACGTCATGTGTCGGGTGCCATGGTCACATCGGGTCAGCGGGGTGAGCATGAGTGGGCTTCCGCCTGCCATTCCACATGTTTGTTCTGCTGTCGGGTTATAAGCATGCCGGCAAACCGGGGCAACGGGCCTGATCTTCGTGGTTCAACCTTCGCGCCGACGAAACCTGCTGTGTAAACTGAGATTTCTTCAGAATTCGGGAACTCTGGTCTGTCCCGAGGCTTCTAATGCATGGTGATCGTGAACGCAGACGATGGTCGGCTGATTGAACGCACTCTGGCTGGTGATACGCAGGCGTTTGGTGAACTGGTTCTGAGGTATCAGGATCGGTTGTACGGAACTCTGACTCACCTGCTGGGTTCCGTTCATGATGCGCACGATGTGGCTCAGGATGCCTTCATCGCGGCCTTCGATAAGCTCGACACCTTTCGTCAAGAATCCTCCTTTTACTCCTGGTTGTTTCGCATTGCTTACCATGCCGCTGTGAATAATCGACGCAAGCAGCGTCGACATCAGCACTTGTCGGTGGAAGGTCAGCGTGAGGCAACCGGAGCTGAACCCGCCGAATCCCGCCCCAACGACCCTGCAGCCCCGCTGGAATCTCTGGAAGACCAGCAGCGTGTGCAGGAAGCCTTAAACGAACTGGCCCCCGAGTTCCGAGATGTGTTGATCTTCAAGGAACTGGAAGGCCTCCGATATGAAGAAATTGCTGTGCTGCTGGAGATTCCACTGGGGACTGTCCGCAGCCGCATCCACCGCGCCCGACACGAACTGAAAGAGAAACTGAGCCGCACGCCGTCCACCGGATAGATCGCCATCGCGATCGTGATCCGGCCCCGGCATTCCGATTGAACGTTATTGCCATGTCCCTGCCTGTATCCGAAGAACTGCTGTCCGCCTATCTCGATGGAGAACTGTCTCCCTCCGAGCATGAACTGGTGGAGCGTCTCCTGGATGAACTCCCGGCTCTGCGCGAGCAACTGGCCGAGTTGTCTCAGGTTGGAGAGAAGCTGCGCGCCCTGCGGCGGGAACCGGCGCCGGGGACTCTGCATCGCGATGTGATGTCCGCCCTGACCTCGCGCAGCGTGCTGAAGTCGGATTCGCCCGCCCGCCCGTTGGTGGCTCGTGATGTGGCCAAAGCTGCCGGGGCACTGGCGGCATGTCTGGCTGTCGGATTCAGCGTCTGGCTGGCCAATCGTCCGGGGGCAGAGACGGGGCCGAACGCGGCCTCGGAAGTGGTCGCGATTCACGAGGCCGACGATTCGGCAACCGGGGTAGTCGGGATGTCGGCTGCTCCCCAACCGATGCTGGCGGTTGCAGAGGCCCCCGAAGCCAATGGTCTGGCCGCTGCTGTAACTGCAGCCACTCAGCCGGGACGCACTATGATGCATGCTCCGCTGGCTGCAGCGGCACCGGCGATGGACAAGCGGGCGATGGGGAGTGCGGCGAGGAAAATGGCGTCCACGGAGGAAACCATTCGAGATCGGCTGCTGACGCCGGGCTATGTGCCCAATGCGGGCGAGCTGCTTTCCTATCTGGATGTGGTGGATGACCAGCCCGTGGTGGTTGAATACACCGTGGCCGATGTTCAACAGGCGTTAGGGCAGGTTCAGGTTCTGCTGAGCCGGAATGGGATTCGCGCTGTCGGTGAGTCCAAGGCTCCTGTTCAGGTTGAAGGTGATGGGACCGTGGCCGTTTACCTGGAAGCCAATGACCAGGAACTGGCGGATGTGCTCGACGGATTGCAGTCACTGCCGCTGGTGATGGTCGTGGATGAGGCCGAAACACTGGCTTCGTTGCCCCGCATGAGGCGACAGAGTCTGCAAACGCGGCCGTTCAGCAGCGCGGCAATGAAGCAAGGGCTTGCGGCAGATCGAAAGCTCATGGCAGAAGCGGTGGTCCGTCCTCCAGCCCCACCTGTTGCCGAACGGATCGATGATCCGGCGGCGTACGGCGGAGGGAACCGACTCGGCTTAAAGGATGTGGAAAAGCCTGCCGGTCAAATCAATGAGAGCTTCATGCTGCGTTCAGTAGCGCAGGCAGGCGCCGATCCGCAGAGGGCGAGCGCGAAATCTTCGGAGCAAAGCAGCTTCCAACTCGCGCTGCCTCACGCGGAGGAACTCAGGTCGGTGTTGAATTCCCGGCGGGACGATGGCAGAGACCTGACGCGTGAGAAGGGACAGTCGGCAGGGGGGGCATTGGGAGGCGGGGCTGTTGCCGATGCCGATCGCTTGCCGGAGACTGCCGAAAAGCAGGCCCAGGCTGGTCGTCGACGGGTTGTCATTTTCCTGCAGTCGGACGCGACTCCCGCATCTCCAGCGGTGGAGACTTCGCCAACTCTTGAGAAGCAATAGTCGCACCGGGGGGCGTGAGTCCTGTCCGCGAACGTCTCATGGGGGATTCTTCATGGTCGAAAACGAATTGACCCCTGCCCGTTCTGAACCTAGAGTTGCCCGGCGGAATGTCCGCATATCGGTCAAATCACTCAGGGCAACTGGACGCTGATGAGTCAGTCGCAGAATTCAGATCAACCTCGTCGTGGCAAGGGAAAACGGTCAGATGGGCCCGAACGAGGCGGCTCCAGCCTCCCCTTCTGGACACTCCTGATCGGGGGCATTCTCCTGATCGTCAGTGTCTCCTGGGTGCTGGATCGATCCCGTGGCAAGGAACTGACTTACGGGCAGTTCATCGATCGGGTCAAAAGTGGCGTCTTCCATTCGGGAAATGTCGAGCAGCTTCGCTTCTCCGAATATCAGGTCCGATTTGTCGCCCCCAAGAATCCGCGCCGCGCTTCGGATGCGTCTGAGCCGGAACCGAAGGCTGAGACAGAGAGTGAGGCGGCCTCTGGCGAATCGCTCAAGACCGTCTACCGGGTCCCTATTGGTGGCATTCCCGATGAAACTCGAGCCCAGTTGCAGACGCTGCTGCAGGAGAGTCATATCGAAGTGGCCGGGTCCGATCCTGAGACCGAATGGGGAGCCCTCGTTCCGGTTCTGTTGATGGGCGTAATTCTCGTGGTGTTCATCGTCTTCCTGCGGCGGATGGGCGGACCGGGAGCGGCCATGTCGTTCGGTCGCAGCCGCGGCAAACTGATGGCGGAAGACGACATCAAAATTACGTTCAACGACGTTGCCGGTATTGAAGAGGCGGTTGGCGAACTGCGTGAAATTGTGGAGTTCCTGAAGACTCCGTCCAAGTACCAGGCTCTGGGGGGGCGCATTCCGCGTGGGGTGCTGCTCGTTGGCCCGCCGGGAACCGGTAAAACATTGCTGGCCAAAGCCGTGGCTGGGGAAGCGGGAGTTCCATTCTTCAGTCTGTCGGGGTCGGACTTTGTGGAAATGTTCGTCGGCGTGGGAGCGGCCCGCGTGCGTGACATGTTCGCTCAGGCCGTGCAAAAGGCTCCGGCAATCATTTTTATTGATGAACTTGATGCGCTCGGGAAGGTTCGCGGCAGTGGGCAGCCGGGTGGTCATGATGAACGTGAGCAAACGCTCAACGCTCTGCTCGTGGAAATGGATGGCTTCAGCACCGACCAAAGTGTCATCGTGATGGGGGCGACCAATCGTCCGGAGACGCTCGACCCCGCGCTGATGCGTCCCGGTCGATTCGATCGCCACGTGCTGGTCGACCGTCCCGATTACAAGGGCCGGGAAGCGATCCTCAACGTGCATATCACCAAAGTCAAAACTGGCGATGATGTTGACCTCTCGAAGATTGCAAAGCTGACCGTGGGCTTTGTGGGGGCCGACCTCGCGAATCTCGTGAATGAGGCGGCCCTGCTGGCTGCCCGTCGCGACAAGACATCGGTCACCATGACTGATCTCGAAGAAGCGGTCGAGCGCGTGATTGCCGGTCTCGAAAAGACCTCGCGGCTGATTCAGGAAGATGAAAAACTGCGGGTGGCGTACCACGAATGTGGACACGCCCTCGTCGCCTGCTCCCTGCCCAACACGGCTCCGGTTCACAAGGTCTCGATCATCCCTCGTGGATTTGGGGCCCTGGGCTACATGCTGCAACGTCCTGAAGACGACCGCCATCTGGTCATGCAGACGGAACTGGTGAATCGAATCTGCGTCGCTCTGGGCGGCATTGCAGCGGAAGAATTGATCTACAACGAAACCTCCACCGGCCCCAGCAACGATCTGGAACAGGCGACCGACATTGCTCGCCGAATGGTGATGGAATTCGGCATGAGCCCCAAGCTCGGCCGGCTGAACTACCGTGAAGCCCGGTCGTCACCGTTCCTGCGCGGGGCGACGAGCGGAGCAACGGATGTCATTCACTCACAGGAAACTCTGCGCGAGATCGATCTGGAAATCCGCCGCATTATGGATGAAGGCATGGTCACCGCGCGAGACATTCTGCGAAGTCGTCGCGAGGCACTGGAAGCCATGACCCAGGCGCTGATTGAGCGCGAGGTGATGAACAGCGACGAGATCAAAGCCATTCTCGATGCCCACAAAAAGGGGCCGCAACTGAAGCCGGGGACATCGGTCAATCGTCCAGCGGCGGCGGATTCCGGCGGACCTGCGACGACCGAAGCTCCCCGCGCTGCCGGTCAGGAGTAAACCCGGGCAGTGGTTGTGGTGTTCGTCCCGATGCAGGGGGATCGCAGACCGGCCGTGCCTGCACAAGGTGGCGGGCCAATTGAATCCACGCCTCCCTGTCAGGAGTCGATTCGCCTGAGTCCAGCAGTTCCAGTGCCCGGCGGGCGTGCCGTTCTGCTCCGGCTGCGTTTCCTTCCAGGCATTTCACTCCGCAGGCTGCCAGTTTGATGAGTCCTTTGCAGTGCGCAGCGGCCGGCCCTGTCCGGCCGAGTGCATGCCACAGCGACTCCCACGCTTCGTGAGCTTCCCAGTAGTATCCCGCCAGAAACAGCCGCTCCCCCTGCCGATACGCGGGGCTCAGCCACCATTCAGATTGCTGGACAGTGGCCGGTTGCGGATGTTCTCCGTACGCATGGCCCTGTGGATCGGAGATGGGATGCGGAGACTGCCCGGGGACATAGGTATATGGCGGCAACGGTTCGTCAGCGGGCATTATTGCGGCTCAACCACCATTCGATCGGATCGGTGAGCGAGTCGACGGTAGACGTTCATGTCGATCGAATCGCTTACGAACTGCACTCGCCCATCCCCCATCAGGAAGTGGCATCCTCCGGTGTGATGGCTTCCAAATCCACCTGGGTCAAGAGCCGCGACGTCCGCCGTTGGGGGGGCGGGTGGACGCGGTTCGGAATTCGCAGCCGTCTCCTCGACACTGCCGGCGCCACTCATGCTTGAATCTCCGAGTTCGTCCCAGCCGGGGCCCAGCTGATCGGGCAGGTCGGAGTCCGATTCTTCGAGTGTCACATCCTGATGAGACTTCCCGCCGGGCGTGGCGTTGATGGGCCGGCCTGTGTTTCTCAGTGTGCTGCGAGTTCCCGAGGCCCAACCAAGCGTGTCTCGATCGCGACGAATTTCCCCCAGCATGTACACGAACGAGGTTCCATCCGGGATGTCATCGAAACGCACCACGCGATTCAGAAACAGCAGCCCGGTGTTGTTAATGTCGATTGCCGCACTCTTGTGGTGATGCGATCCGGCATAGCTGGAAAGCCCGACACTTCCCAGTTCCTCGGAGGACATGGCAACCACGGGATCGGCCGGGCAGACCAGGTCCTGCAGGATCACCTGCCGCGCTGACAACTGCTCGGGAGCGTAGATGCTCAGGGTGGGGTCAATGCGTTCGGCGAGTGCGGCTTCGTCGAGATAAGGCAGCAGCGGAATGATCCAGCTGTGGTGAAATCCCTCTGCCGCCAGCTGAACCGGTCCCCTCGCATTCACGCAGCCTGCGGGGAGGTGGGTAAAGGTGTCGTGATAAGCGTGCAGCGCCAGGCCCAGCTGGCTGAGATTCTGGGCACAGCGCGATCTGCGGGCTGTATCGCGAGACCGCTGCATGGCGGGCAGGATCATTGCCATCAGAATGGCCGCAATGGCAATCGTGACCAGCAATTCAATCAGCGTGTAACCCCGTCGGACTGCAGCAGATGGCGTGATTCGTGGCATGGCAGGTGGGGCAAATGCGAGGTGGTCAGGAGCGAAACGGGAAGTTGACCGAGTCAACATCTTCGTCAGTATAATGTTACGGACATGAGCTGTCGTTTGTTGGCTCAATGTCCATTCTTGGCGTTGGGAACCCAAAGTTGGGGCAATCTCTCGGTCAGTGTGAGCCACCACACGGACTTGCCAGTCCTCGCGGTCGATCATAATTCAGACTGGGGCGGAACAAGTCGATATCGCCCTGCTAGTAGAGATGCGCTACACTACCGTTCCCGTGAATTGGACGGTCGCGTCCCGATTGACCACCCTACCCTCCATGTTTAACGTTTTGCGCCCAATGAACTCCTCTTCGACGTGGCGATTCGTTCGTGCCATCCCCCGCTTTGCCTGCCTGCTGCTGGCCACGCTGGCTTTGGGACTGTCTGCGGCCTCTGCCCAGAAGATCGATAGCGGCCTGTTTGAGCTGGACCCGTCGTTTGGGCAGGCCAGTAAGACCGAGTCTCAAGTCTCGGCACGACTGACGGAAACCGGTGAATCGGGTGTTGTGCGGCTGGACGTGACGATCTCGTTGCCACCTGGGGCAAACACCTATTCGCAGGACCCGGCGTTTTCAAAGCCCACGCTGATTGCGGTGACGGCTCCCCCGGGACTGACACCACTGGGGGCAGATTTCACGCCCGACCATCCTCCCAAAAAGGCGTTTGACGAACTGTTTCAGCAGGATGTGGAAAAGTTCACCGATCAGGTTACGTTCTCACGCCGGTTCCTGCTGCCTCAAAACATCACTCCGGCGACGGCATCGCTCGAAGGAACGATCAAATTCCTGATGTGCGATGCAGACACCTGCCTGCCGCAGACCAAGAAATTCGCTGCCGTCCTGGGAGCCGCTCCCGCGGAAGTGGCCGACATGCCCGCCCCGGTTGAAGATGCGGTTGCTCCACCAGCTGCCGAAGAGAATCCTTTGCAGTTTGCTTACACGCTGGTTCCCACGCGGCAGGTGCAGGGACAGGCTGAACCCGATCCCGTCTCGCTGACATTCTCGCTGTCGCCACAGAATCCAAAGGTCGGAGAAACGGCAACGCTCAGCATTCACATGGAAGTGGCCGACAACTGGCGCACCTATGCCCTGCAACCCGCCGGGCCAGACCAGTTCGAAGTACCCACGGAACTCAAACTGACCGAACTGCAGAACCTCGCTCCCGAAGGAGATTGGCAGGCCAGTCCGGAGCCGGTCATCCACAAGTCAGAAGTTGGGACATCCGCCGCTCACGAGCATGCCGTCACCTGGTCGCAGACCTTCACCGTGCGTGAAGCAGGACCTGTTGGCGTTCAGGGGACGATTCGCTACCAGATCTGCGAAGGCGAATCCCAATGCCTGCGTCCTTTGACGATTGCCTTCTCGCTGGGCGACTTGCAGCGGGGAGAAGACATTGCCACCGCACAGGCGGCGGTCGTCACCGCGGTACCGCCCAGTCCGTCTGCGTCGTCCGGTGGTGGAGAACTCGGTTTGTCGCTGGAAAGCGAGCAGCAGATCAGTTCGTTGTGGATGGCGGTGCTGGCCTCCTTCCTCGGGGGGATTCTGCTCAATGTGATGCCCTGTGTGTTGCCGGTGCTTTCGATCAAGATTCTCAGCCTCGTGCAACAGGCCGGAGAAAGCCGTCAGCGCATTCTGTTGTTGAACCTCGCCTACACGGCTGGCGTGATGTCGGTGTTTCTCGCACTGGCCGTGCTTGCTGTTGTTGCAGGCGTCGGCTTTGGCCACCTGTTCCAGGACCAGACGTTCAACCTTGTGCTGATCATCGTCGTGTTCGCCATGGGGCTCAGCCTGCTGGGGGTGTACGAACTCCCCGTCTCGGGCATTCTGCCTTCGTCGTCGTCACACAAAGAAGGGCTCGTCGGAGCCTTTTCGACCGGTATTCTTGCCACTCTGCTGGCGACCCCCTGCACGGGTGGCATCATGGTGCCCGTGCTGACGTATCTGGCCAAGCAGCCCCCGGAAGTTTCGTTCCTGATCTTCGGGACAATGGGCCTCGGCATGGCGTTTCCATACATGCTTGCCGGCTTCTTTCCTCGCATAGTGGACTTCATTCCGCGTCCGGGCGAATGGATGGTGAAGTTCAAGCAGATCTCAGGGTTTGTGTTGCTGGGAACGGTCATCTGGCTGATGAATTCCATCGCCGATCACCTGCTGCTCTCGTTGTGCATTCTGTTGCTGGGACTGTCAGGAGCGATCTGGATGCTCTCCAACATGACAGGCCCGTTCAGTTCACCCAGCCGCAAATGGATGAACCGTATTGCCACGCTCGTCGTGTGTGGCCCCGTCGTGTTCTACGGATTGCTCCCCTTCCTGCCGCAGGCCGATGCATCGCGACATCACCTGACGTGGCAGCCTTTCTCGGAGGCCCGACTGCTGGAACTGCGTCAACAGGGCAAGCCGATTCTCATCGACTTCACGGCCGATTGGTGTGCCATCTGCAAAACGAACGAAGCGATCTCACTGAACACTGCGGCAACGAAAGCCTTCGTCGAAGAGCATGGGGTCGAAGTGATGGTGGCTGACTTCACGACCGAGGATGCCGAGATCCTCAAGTGGTTGAACAACTTCGGTCAAGATAGCGTCCCGCTGACGATCATTGTGCCACCGGGCACCGACAAGAGTCTGATCGCCCTGCGGGGAGCGTACACGCAGTCGATGCTGCTCAGCCGCTTGCGGCAGGCGTTTGAGTCGGACGGATCAGCGATAACGGACAGTGCACAGGCTCCGGTGGTGAACGTCACCCGCTGAGTCCGAGCCTTGAAAGCCTTCAAGCTCCCGGTCTCAACGAGAACGGCGCCCCGTCAACGCTTCAACGTCCACTCCGGCTTCAAGTCCGCGAAAGTCCTGTCCATGACCGCCGTCGACGTGTTCAACGCCGTAGAAGTGGTCATCTGGTGTGGCATCGGACTGGAATTCCTGCGACGTGGATTTATCACGGGCGTTATCTCTCGGCGACTTGCGTCGATTGCCGGTGTGACGTTTCTGCTGTTCGGCTTGTCGGATGTTGTTGAGCTGCAGACCGGCGCGTTCTGGCGACCGTGGTGGCTGCTCGTCTGGAAGGGGATTTGCATTGCGTTATTTGTGTGGCTGTGGATCAGCCGACGAAGTCCGGGACGCTTCAAATCTCCGGCCGAAGCAGACCAGAATTGACGGCTCCATTGCTGGCCGGTTACAACCAGTTCAGTGCGTCATGGGGCGTGCGATTTCACACTCTGGCAGTTCCTGGCTGGCATCGATTCAGCCATCGGCATGACCAACGATAAGTTGCGGCGGCAGATTACTTTTGAAGCCGCCCGATTGATGTACTCGCGGCAGGAATCGGAATACTACCGGGCCAAGCTCAAGGCGGCTCGCAAGATTTGTCGAGGCTGGGTTCCCGAATCATATCTCCCAAGCAACGCGGAGATCCGGGATGAGATTCAGCGCTTTGCCTGGATGTACGAAGGGGACTCGCGGCACGACAACCTGCGGGACATGCGGCTCACGGCATACCGCATGTTGGCGATGCTTCAACAGTTTCGCCCGCGTCTGATTGGCAGTACCCTCACCGGGCATGTGCGGCACGGGAGCGACGTTGACCTGCACGTCTTTACCGACAGCATCCCGTCAGTGACTGGCGTCCTCGATGCCGAGGGGCTGTTCTACGACGTCGAACACAAAGAGGTTCGCAAGCAGCAGGAAACACGGATCTACACGCATATTCACGTGCAGGAAAAGTTCCCCGTTGAACTGACCGTTTACGCTGCTGCGGAAGTTCGCACTGTTTTTCGCAGCTCGATTACCGGAAAGCCGATCGAACGGGCATCTCTCAAACAGTTGCGGGAACTGCTGGAGCAGGAGTATCCCGATCTCAACATCGATGATGCGGCCGAGGAGCTGGGACAGGCGATGGACCGTTTCTCGCTCTATCGCCTTCTGCTGGCTCCGCTGGAGAAAGTGGAACAGGGCCGCAGGTATCATCCTGAAGGAGATGTGCTGTACCACAGCCTGCAGGTGTTTGATCTCGCCCGCGACGAAGCTCCATGGGATGAAGACTTCCTGCTCGCCGCCCTGCTGCACGATGTTGGCAAAGGGATTGATTCGCAGGACCATGTGGGGGCTGCGCTGGAATCGCTGCGGGGGTTCGCCTCGGAGCGGACACTCTGGTTGATTGAACATCATATGGAGGCGCACAAACTGGCCGATGGATCTATCGGTGCGCGAGCCCGCCGCCGATTGATGCAGCATCCCGATTACGAATCTCTCGTTCTGCTGGGCGAATGTGACCGGGGCGGGCGTGTTCCTGGTGCCGCAGCCCCTGAACTTGATGAAGCTCTCGACTACATTCGCGAAGTGGTCCGCATGTGCGGACCGTAACATCGCAGCCCCATCTGTTTGGAAAAACTTATGCCCGGTCCCCAACTTCATCTGGCCACGATCTCGTGGAAACTGACCGGCCCCGATTTCATTCGCGGGCAATACTCGCGCGAACACACGTGGGCGTTCGATGGTGGACTGATTGTCTCCGCTTCGCCGTCGCCGCATGTCGTTCCGGCCCCGTGGTCGCAACCAGAGCATATCGATCCGGAAGAGGCGTTCATTGCGTCGATTGCCAGTTGTCACATGCTCACATTCCTGTGGCTGGCCTCCAAGGCGGGACGAGTGGTCGAAGCCTACTCCGATGCAGCTTCGGGCGTGCTGACCAAGAACGAGCAGCGCGTTCCCTGGGTCAGTGAGGTGACGTTGCGACCGCAGATTCAATGGGGCGATGGGACAGCGCCCACCGTTGAAGAATTACAGCAACTGCATGAGCAGGCCCATCATCACTGCTTCATCGCGAACTCAGTGAAATCATCCATTCGCGTGGAGCCGGTCGCGTGACACACCGCCCGCGGCTCTTCTGGGGCAACATCACATTCGAGCGGCAACTCGAAGTCACCGGCAACACGCCATCAAGGTCGTTGCAGCGACTGGAGGCGGAACTCTCCAGCATGTGGCTGGCGATGGCCCGACCCGGGGATGTGATTTACTCCCCTCAAGGTGTGTCGAAAGAGTTTGCCACCCAGCTTCCCATCGCACGTGAGGTCTTGTGGTGGGATGGATCGTCTCCGCTTCCGTTCGAGGCCGACTTCATCGAGTTTGTTCCCTGGGGATGGTCAGCCGCTGCGGTACACCAGGCGCGAGCGTGGAAATGTTCAGTCGTTGCCCCGCCTGTTGATGTGGTGCGGTTCAGCAATTCCCGCGAGTTCTCGGCGCAGCAGGAACTGGAATTGAGTAGTCAGCTTCCAGGGGCGACCACTTTGCATTCGATGGGCGATTTGCGTGCTGCCGTCGCCGAATGGTCAGCCGATCAGCGCTGGGTGATCAAAGCGAATCTGGGGCATGCGGCCCGGGAACGCGTGATCGGATCGGGTTCGTCCCCTGACGATTCCATTGTGAGTTGGTGCCAGCGTCGTTTTACGCAGAGGCAGCCGCTTTACTTGGAACCCTGGGTCGATCGGGTGTCGGAAGTGGGCGTGCAGTGGGACATCCCTCAACGGGGAGAACCGCGGCTGATTGGACTGGCAGAATTGCTCACGAGCGAACGGGGCGAATACTGTGGCAGTCGAGTTGTGGCAGGACTGGAAGCGAGTTGGAAGGATGCAATCCATGTGCAGCGTGAAGTCATGTCTCGCCTGCAGCAACTCGGCTACTTCGGGCCGGTTGGTATCGATGCGATGCGGTATCGTGATGCGGTGGGCGAGGCACATGTTCGACCGCTGCAGGACATCAACGCCCGCCTGACGATGGGACGGATGGCCTGGGAATGGGCGAATTGCTTTCAATCGGCAGGCCGCTGGTTGCACGCGTCCCGCTCCCCCGGTCCCCTGGCGGTCTCGACATCCCCGGAGGCATTGGGGGATGTGCCGGTGATGCATCGGACATGGTGGATTCCTGAGGGGCAACGTTCAGAATGACCTTGACCACCACAAGGTTCTGCATCAGCATAAGAGGCGTAATGCAGTCCACAACTTTCCGTGGTTGACATGTCCCTGATCCGATTGCTCACTCTGTTCGCCTTCGTCGCTCATGCGACGTTTGGCTGCGGTACGCACTTGCGTCTGGAATGCGGAGCCTGCTCGCAGGAAGCTGGCGAAGCCCGTCAGGCAACGGTCTGTGCGACGCACGGTCACTGTGGTCATGCTCATCATTCGGACACGGCCAGCGCTACGAAGTCCACGGAATCGCCAGCCTGTCCAGCGGATCATGGCGATTGCCACTGTGGCGACGGGTGCCAGTATGTCGCTTCGCGCTGTGTCACTCTTGAGTCGGCTCCGGTTCTGATTGTCTGGACTGTCGACACCGAAACGCCATGCGTTTCCGCTCTTTCGGGACCCGTTCCAGTGTGCGGCATCACGCCTGGAGACTGGTCCATTCCGGCCCTCGCCCGCTGCGCGGAACTGCAGCGCTGGCTGATCTAAGTCCTGCACGCGCAGTCTTGATGATCATCAGATGCTGCGCAGTCACGATCTGGTCGACGTGTTCCGAATTCTTTTCCATGCCGGGCGAACTGCCCCGGCAGCCATGACTCCAATGGTGTTGTGATGTCTGTTGCATCTCAGGTAATGGCCGCGCTCCGCTCGCGTGGCCAGTTGATAATTCTGTGTGTCGTGTTGATCGTCTGTGGTGTGACGGCCCCGCGCTGGTGGCCTCGTGTCTCTGCCTGGGTGGAAGGCACAGTGCACGCCAATCGAGCTGCTGCGGCTTCCGGTCACGATCATGGGCATGGGGATGCGCATGGAGATACGCACACAGCAGCAGTGGAATCTCTGGAGCTGACCCCACAGGCGCGGCTGAATCTGGGCCTGACGGATCAGTACCTGCGTCCGGTGACGTTGTCGACGTATCGCCGGTCAATCTCCGTGCCGGCGCTGGTTGTTCCCCGTCCCGGTCGAACAGCCATTCGCGTCTCGACGCCACTGACGGGAGTGGTCACACATGTTCACGCAGTGACTGGCGAAACAGTCCGACCGGGAACGCTGCTGTTCGAGATTCGACTCACGCACGAAGATCTCGTGAACTCGCAAACAGACTTTCTGCGCACGCTCGGTGAACTGGAGGTTGAGAACCGGGAACTCGAACGGCTTTCCAGCGTGGCCCAGGACGGCATCATTCCGCAGCGGACGGTGCTGGAACGCCGATATGCCAAGGACAAGCTGGAAGCCGTCCTCAATGCCCAGCGACAGGCATTGCGATTGCATGGTCTGTCCGATCGGCAGATTCAGGAAATCGAACAGGAGAAGCATCTGCTCCGCGACCTGCAGATCACGGCCCCCGAAGTGGATCGACACGATCACCCGGAAGAACTTCGCCTGTCGACAGCTCCACTGGAACAGGTTGTCCTGGCTCCTGAACCCGGGGAAGAATCCAGTCACGAGCATCTGCTGGTGGTCGAGCAGCTGGATGTCCACAAAGGTCAGTCGGTTACAGCCGGTGGCAATCTGTGCCAGTTGGCCGACCTCAGTCGGCTGTACATCGAAGGACATGCCTTTGAGCAGGATGCCGATGTCGTCAGCCGGGCAGCCCAGCGAGGCTGGCCATTGACTGCTGTGTTTCCTGGCGAAGCTGGTGACGAAATGGTCTCGGGGTTGAAGCTTGCGTACGTTGGCAGCAGCGTTGATCCCGCGACGCGAACGCTTTCGTTCTTCGTTGATCTTCCCAACGTGGAACTTCAGGATCAGACAAACGACGAGGGGCAACGGTTTGTACTGTGGCAATATCGACCCGGGCAGAGGTTGCAACTGGAAGTGCCGGTTGAAGAATGGGCGGATCAAATCGTGCTGCCGGTTGATGCGGTCATTCGCGAGGGAGCCGACTGGTTCGTATTTCAGCAGAACGGGCGCAAGTTCGACCGCGTGCCAGTGCACGTACGGCACCGTGATCAGCGGTTTGTCGTCGTGGCGAACGATGGATCGATTTTCGAAGGTGATGTGATCGCGATGCGTTCGGCGCACCAAATGCAGATGGCCATCCGAAATCAGTCAGGAGGAGCGGTTGATCCCCATGCGGGACACAACCACTAGCGCACCTCAAGTTTCGCCTCCTGCACAGCTGAGATTCCCATGCTCAATGCCATCATTCGCTTTTCACTGCGTCACCGGCTCCTCGTTGTCGCTGCCGCCCTGTTCCTGATTGGATATGGAACATGGCAGGCGGTCCAAATGCCCATTGATGTCTTTCCCGACCTCAACCGGCCGCGCGTTGTCATTATGACCGAAGCGCCGGGGATGGCTCCGGAAGAAGTCGAAACACTGATCACATTCCCGCTCGAAACGTCGCTGAACGGGGCCAATGGAGTCGATGTTGTTCGGAGTTCGTCCGGCGTTGGCATCTCGGTGATCTATGTCGAGTTCGAGTGGGGGACAGATATCTACACCGATCGTCAGATCGTTGCCGAGCGAATGCAGATCGTCCAGGATCGGTTGCCGCCGGGGATCAGTCCACAGCTGGCACCGATCTCTTCCATCATGGGACAGATCCTGATGCTCGGGATGTGGTCAGACGAACCGCAGACATCACCCATGGAACTGCGAACGGCGGCCGACTGGGTTGTGCGGCAGAGGCTGCTGACCATTCCCGGTGTCTCGCAGGTCTTCACCATGGGGGGCGAACGCAAGCAGTTTCAGGTTCTGGTCAATCCCGAAGACCTGCTGCGATACGGAGTGAGTTTGCATCAGGTCAAGGAGGCCGTCGTGCGCAGCAACGAAAATGCGACCGGCGGATACCTCGATCAACAGGGCCCCAACGAACTGCTGGTACGGGCACTCGGTCGACTGCAGACTGTGGAAGAACTGGAAAAGGTCGTCGTGACCGTGCGTGAAGGCCGGCCCGTTACGCTGCAGCAGGTGGCTCGAGTTGTTGCCGCCGCGCAGGTCAAACGGGGAGACAGTTCCGCCTTTATGCGGGTAGAAGACCCGGACACAGGTGAGGAACGCTGGAGCGGCGGGCCGGCCGTGGTGCTGACCGTCAACAAGCAACCCGGGGCCGATACCCGCAAAGTCACGCAGGACATCCTCGCCGCAGTGCGTGACCTGCGATCCACATTGCCGCCCGGAACACAGATTGAGCCGCTCTATGCTCAGGAAGCGTTCATTGATCGCGCGATCGACAATGTGGTCGAAGCTTTGCGGGATGGAGGCATCCTTGTGGTGATCATCCTGTTTCTGTTCCTGATGAATCTCCGCACGACGTTTATCACGCTCACCGCGATTCCGCTATCGCTGGTGATGACCGCGATCGTGTTTGCCTTGTTTGGCCTGTCTATCAACACCATGACCCTCGGCGGTCTCGCCGTGGCTATTGGAGAACTGGTGGACGATGCCATCGTGGATGTCGAGAACATCTTTCGGCGCCTGCGCGAGAATCGCATTGCCGGGAATCCCAAAAATCCGCTGCTGGTGGTGTTTCAGGCCAGTACCGAAGTTCGAAATTCCATTGTGTTCGGCACGATGATTGTCATCCTGGTATTCATTCCCCTGTTCGCCTTGAGCGGAATGGAAGGCAAGCTGTTTGCACCGCTGGGGCTGGCCTATATCGTTTCGATTCTCTCTTCGCTGCTGGTTTCTCTCACCGTCACTCCCGTGCTGTGCTACTGGATGCTGGGCATGCAGCGGTCAACCGGCGAAGAGCACGATGGCCCGCTGCTGCGGGGTTTGAAGTGGATTGCCGATAAGGTCATTCGCTTCAGCCTGATGTTCCCTTCTCTGAACCTGCTGGTCACTCTGGGTATGGTGGGGCTGGCGGGGATGTTTCTGATGCATCTCGATCGCGACTTTCTGCCGCCGTTCAACGAAGGCGCTATGCAGCTCAATGTGATACTTCCGCCGGGAACGTCGCTGGCCACGTCGGAGGAAATCAACAAAACGGTCGAACGTGAACTGCGGGAATTGCCCGATGTGGTGCGGTTCGTCCGCCGCACGGGGCGAGCTGAACTGGATGAGCATGCCGAAGGGGTCAACGCCAGCGAGTACATCATCGAGCTGCGCCCAGAGTCCGAACACACGCGAGAAGAGCAACTGGAAGCAATCCGCGAATCCATGGCGCATATTCCCGGCATTGTGACCGCTGTCGAACAGCCGATTGCGCACCTGATTTCACACATGCTTTCCGGCGTGAAGGCCCAGATCGGGATCAAGATTTATGGAGACGATCTCGACGTGCTGAGAAAGCAGGCCGAGGCCATGCGGGTGGAAATGGAGCTGGTGCCGGGCGTCAAGGACCTGATGATTGAGCCGCAGGTCATCATTCCGCAGCTGCGTATTGAACTCGATCGCGACAAACTGCTGCTGTACGGGCTGACCGCGAGCGATGTGAACGAGTTCATCGCCACCGCCATGAACGGGGACGTCGTTTCGGAAGTGCTGGTAGGCCAGCGCACTTCGGACTTACTGGTGCGACTGGAAGAAGGCTACCGGGAAGACATTCACGCCCTGCAGCGGCTGTCGATCGATCTGCCGGCTGGCGGACGAGTCCCACTTTCGGCGGTGGCGCGAGTGTACGAATCAGGGGGGCCGAATACCGTCAATCGCGAACATGTCCGCCGCCGCATCGTGATTCAATGCAACGTGACCGGCCGTGGCGTGGTCGATGTGGTGCGGGATATTCAGCAGATTGTTCAGCCGGTTGTGACTGCGCTCCCATCCGGCTACTTCGTGGAATATGGCGGCCAGTTTGAAAGTCAGCAGTCGGCCAGTCGAGTGATTGGTCTACTGTTCCTGGTTTCGCTGGTGGGCGTGTTCCTGGTGCTGTACACGATGTTCCGCTCGGTCAATCTGTCGCTGCAGGTGATGGCCGCTCTGCCGATGGCGTTTATCGGCTCGGTCGCCGCGCTGGTCGTCACGGGCCAGACACTGACCATCGCGGCAATGGTGGGGTTTATCTCACTGGCTGGCATCGCCTCACGCAACGGCATTCTGTTGCTCAACCATTACCTGCATCTGGTGCAGTACGAGGGGGAAGAGTTCACACCATCGATGATCGTTCGTGCGGGGCTGGAGCGACTGGCTCCGGTGCTGATGACCGCGCTCACCTCGGGCATTGGGCTGGTACCGCTGGTGCTGGCCGCCGGTGAACCAGGCAAGGAAATCCTGTATCCCGTGGCGACGGTCATTCTTGGTGGATTGATCAGTTCCACGCTGCTGGACTTCTTTGTTCACCCGGCATTGTTCTGGATGTTCGGCATGCGTGCGGCCCAGCGCGTCGTCAATGAATCAGCCAGTGAAGTTCCGCTGGTCGAATCCGGTCATGAAGTCGCAAACTGAATTTCAATCTTTCAGACAAAAGGAGTTACTGATGTTGCTGAAGAATACTTTGTCGGCGCTGACCTGCGGACTGATGCTTGTCGCGAGTGGCTGTGGCCCGGCGCAGCCTGCCGGTTCGGGAGGCGCTGCCGCTGTTGATGAGCATGGTCACGACCATGCCGATGCGCATGCCCATCCGACGGAAGGACCGCATCATGGAGATCTGATCGAACTGGGCAACGAAGAGTTCCACGCCGAAATGGTACATGATGCGGCCTCGGTCACTATCTACATTCTCGATGGCAGTGCCAGGAATCTGGTGCCAATCGATGCTACCGACGTGACGATCAATGCCAAAATGGGAGAGACACCGAGGCAGTTCAAACTGGCGGCCAGTCGACAGGAAAGCGATCCCGAAGGTCAGTCTTCCCGCTTCACTCTGGCTGATGCCGAATTGGCGGGATTGATTGACGACGAAGCTGCGGCCCCCAGGCTGAGCGTGACCATCAATGGCAATGCCTATCGCGGCACGGTGTCCCATCATCACGATGGCGAACACGATCACGCCCACGAATAGGAAGTCTTAGTTCTCAATGGATCCGTCTGAGATTCGAGTTCCGGAGCCCATGTGTTGTCTTGGGCTCTGCTACTGACCGTCTGATCTTCACGCATGGTGCCCCGATGCGCGTGATTCGGGAAATTGAGGGGCGGACTCGACTCTCTGTCAGCGCTCATGAACGTCAGGACGCGAAATCGCCCAGCCGGACCGGGACCCGTCGTGACCCCCAGTCTCCGGGGATCGGTTCGAATTCGCCGGGAATGGTGGTCTGGCAACGCTGGCAGCGACCTGCATCATCGAGATTCCACGCCGTGAGCACGTACCAGTCCCGGCCAATGACGACATCCCCACAGCCTGGACAATAGGTGCTGCCACCGGTTTCGTCATGCACATTTCCGGTGTAGCAGTAGCGCAGCCCATTCTCCAGCGCAATCGTCCGTGCACGCGAGAGTGTGGCGGGCGGCGTGTGGGGAATGTCGCGCATGCGGAAATCGGGATGAAAGGCCGAGAAGTGCAAGGGAACATCCGGACCCAGTTCGGTGACGATCCATTTGGTCAGAGCATCGATTTCGGTGTCGGAATCGTTCTTTCCAGGGATCAACAGTGTCGTGATTTCCAGCCAGCAGGAGGTCTGGTGCCGGATGTATTGCAACGTTTCGAGGACCGGCTGCAGGTGGGCAGCGCAGATCTCGTGGTAGAACTCTTCAGTAAAGCCTTTCAGGTCCACATTCGCGGCGTCCATCGCTCCAAAGAATTCCCGACGAGGTTCCTCGCAGATTTCCCCCGCTGTGACGGCGACGGTACGAATTCCCTGCTCACGACAGGCAGCAGCCACATCAACCGCGTATTCGAGAAAGATCACCGGGTCATTGTACGTGAAGGCGACGCTGCGGCAGTTCAGCTGAACCGCCGCCCGAGCGATGAGCTCAGGGCTGGCCTGATCCGCGAGTGTGTCGACTTCGCGTGATTTGCTGATGTCCCAGTTCTGGCAGAACTTGCAGCCGAGATTGCAGCCTGCTGTCCCGAACGACAGGACCGGGGTTCCGGGGAGAAAATGATTCAGAGGCTTCTTTTCGATGGGATCGATGCAAAAGCCACTCGACCGACCGTAGGTCGTGAGAACGATTTCGCCATCTTCACAGGCGCGGACAAAACAGAATCCCCGCTGCCCGTCGTGCAGCTTACAGAATCGCGGGCAGAGGTCGCACTGAATGCGTCCATCGTCCAGCACGTGCCAGTAGCGTCCAGAAACTGTTGAATTCATTGAACTTCAGCTTCGTGATGCCATTTGGGGGCAAACGTCGTTGACCTGTGCGAAATTGAACAGGACAGCACTTCGATGCGAAATGTGTGTCTAAAGTTTTCGATTTTCGAAAAGAACTCAGTTGATCGTTCGTACGCGAACTGTTTATAGTTCTGTCGTTGTTGCCCTTGAGTTCTGGCCCGCACTCGGGTGACAGCAGGCCGCCGGATCTGGCCCGTTCCGGCGGCCATTTTTTTTGCTTCAGGCGGCCTTGGGGCGAATTGGCCAGCCGCCTAGTTGATGCGCTCCCCTTGCTCTTCTTCGGCGTAGGGGACTCCCTTCTCTTCGTGCATGCGTTTCTTTTCCGCACGATCTTCGAGAATGCAGACAGTCCCTTGTTCATCATCGTACGCGTACACCTGCCATGGGTACAGCCCCTTGAACTGGACTCCGGCCTGGCGGTACATCGTTTCAAATTCAGCGAATGTCGGAGGCTTTTCGAACTGTGCCTTATGCAACTCAATGCCGTGTTGCAGAGCCAGCAAACTGGTCTTTGACCCAATGGTGAAGTAGCTCTGGGCTGCGGCGGTCCAGGGGTCGGATGCGTTGGTGGTGTTCTTGACTTCCACCAGTGCCGGGTTGTCCTGCAGCGATTTGCGTTTGTCCACGAGTTTGAATGTGACCTGGGAGAAGCCTTCCGGTTTGGGGGGCTCTGCTGCAACAGCGGGCTCAACCGGAGCTGCAGCTTCTCCCTGCTTCGCGGCTGGCGATGGTTCAGACGCCTGCTGACAGCCGGAACCAATCATTCCAATGACGGCAAGCACAAGTGATACGCGGCGCATGTTGAATGTCCTTCGCAGAGGATGTGACCACGAAAAATGGTTGACTACCGCAACCGATAGCAATGCAACTGGTCCATGTCGCGCAGGAACAGGCATCCTGCGGCGACCACGGGATGCGGCCAGGCAGGACGGTCGCTGCGTGGCGGTTCGAATCGACCGTTTTCCTGATAGCCGGTGGGCGTAGCGGTAAACATGGCCACCGGTCCCTGTTCGCTGCGCAGGATGATCTGGCCGTCTGCGTAGACAACCGCCCCTTTGCCAACGGACCGGGACTGCCATTGGACAGCTCCAGTCTTGAGTTCCAGGCATTTAAGAATCGCCTCGTCGGTGCCGTATAGATACCCATCCCGCAGGACCATGCCGCCGTGATGGTTCTTCATGTCCTTGGTGTGATAGACCTGATTGGCCTGCACGCCGGAGCGGTTCCCGGAAAGTTCGATCAGCGTCCCTCCGGTTCCGTATCCCGAGGCAGCAAACACCTGATTGCCAAGAACGAGCGGCGAGGAGCAGTTCGCCGTACCGTTGGCCGCGGAGGTGTTGCCCCACAGGGCCTGTCCCGAACTGGCATCAATCCCGACAACCGCGTTGTGGACAAAGTTGACATACTGACGGCTGCCACCCAGTTCGAGTGGAACGATGGAGGAATAGGCCGCTTGCGGGTTACTTGGGACGCGCGCCTGCCAGATGGTTCGGCCGGATGCCTTATCGAGCGCCACCATCGTCGCCGCCCGGCCCCCGGGCGTGCAAATCAGTCGGTCACCATCGATCAGTACCGATTCACTGATGCCCCAAGTGATATTCGAGCCGCCAAACTCCTGCAGAATGTTGCCGCCCCATTGTCGGGCGCCGGTGTCAAGATCGAGGCAGGCGAGATCGCCATTGGCACCGAGCACGTACACCCGGTTGCCATCGATCGTTGGCGTTCCACGCGGTCCGTTCCCCTGCCCTTCCCGATAGGCCGCTCCGGTTTGTGTGGCCCACAACTCCCGACCGGTCTCGACATCAAAGCAGAGGGTCATTTCCCTGTCTCCACGGTTTCCCATGGTCAACAGCCGATTTCCAGAGAGTGATACCGATGAGTAACCTTCACCCAGTCCACGAATCGACCATTTCAGCGGAGGGCCCGCAGCTGGCCAGGATTGCATCAGGCCAGTTTCAGTCGAGATGTTGTCCCGATTGGGGCCGCCAAACTGTGTCCATTCATTGCTGGAACTGGAGCTGCGCGGCGTGTCCGGCTCGCTGGCCGTCGCCGGTTTTGGTTGAGGTTTGGGAGTCGAGGCTACTGGAGCCGGTGAACCAGATCTGGCCACGACTTTGGTGACCTCTCCGCCTGTACTGGTGAAAATGCTGACCCGTTGCCCGGCTGCCAGCTGGTCAACTTTTACGGGTTTGCCATCCAGCGAGAACTGCGTGTCGTCTCCAACACGAAAGGAACGCGACCGATCGGCAGTTGTCTGGACCGAGATTCGTCCGGAACTGGCGGCTACGCTGCTGATGGTTCCACTGATCAATTCAGCCTGCGCCGTGACGGCAAGAATGGAGGTCACGAGTCCGGCAGATAACAGCATCCATTGCAAACGCATGGCAGAACTCCTGAGGTCAACGGCCTGCTATGGGCCGGGGCGATAAATCGTCGACGGGATTCGCGTCGCAGAATCGGGGGAACTGGGCGGTGGAGGAACCGAACTGCCGTGAGCGGACATAACCGCTGATGAACCGGGAGGAGCAATGCGGGTCGAGGTAAGTTTTGCGTCCGTTCGTTTGCGACGGCCTTCGAAAAACGTGGCCAAAGCAGCGAAGGCCAGACCCAGCAGGGCCGGCTGCAGCAGCAATTGCATCGGTTCCAGAAACCACAGACTGGCCACTGAGAACGCGAAACCCAGCAGCACAAGCGAAAAGACATTGCGGGTTTGGGGCAACTGCCAAAACATGAACCCCAGCGCCAGCGTTGTTCCGGCACCGATGAGGAGAATCAGCGAGCGACTCATGGCGCGAATGTGAACCTGTGTGACTTGACCAATCCCGCGGAATGCATAGCTCTGTGTAGCGGCAAAGTTCATTCCTTCCGGATCATCGGCCTGTTGCCATTCGGTACGCTCAGAAATGTATTCCGGAGTCAGCGTGCGAGACCAGAACAGGCCCCGCGGCTTCCACTGGAACAGCGGTGTGAGCGTTTGCGGATAGGTGAACAGGTGTTGGCCGAATGGCAGCTGGAATTCCCAGTCTGTTTCGTTGACCCAGACGGAGGCTGGAAACCTCGGGAACTCCAGAACCTGCACGTTCGACAAGCCAAACGACTGGTTCGAACGTTCCCGGAACAGAATGGCCAGCTGGGCCGTTTCAAATGGTCCTTCGGGGAGCGTGATTCTGAGTTCGCTGGCCGCCGACAGTGAAATTGCCGTCGGTGGCATCACTTCATCGTTCAGTCGAATTTCGCGAACATCCTCAGGCAGCGTTCCCTGCGGAAGCTGAAGCACGATTCGCTTGGGAGGGGACAGCAACTGGTAAACCGCGTAGCTTTCAGACAGGCCGTTCTCCGCAAATCTCGTGCGAACGTAGGCCCTTTCGACGGTGTATTGCTGCGAGGCATCGGCCAGCTGTCGGGAGACAACGAGTGGGAGTGTGGATGCTGCGGCATCCCGAGCAACCCACAAAGCTCCATCAGGCGATGTGCGAACGGCTCCCCAGTTCTGGTCATCGCGAACCTGAACTCGGTCAATCTCCCCCACCTGGCAACGCAGTTCGGTCAGGTCCGCTTCTTCGATCTGAATAACCGGAACGTCAACAACATCTTCGCTGACCGTGGGGTCGGACGAGAGTGGAATGCTGTAATCGAAATCGACCAGCGTTTCTCCACTGAGCGGTCGCGGCGCAGCAATCCGCCATCCGGACGAGACCGGAACCAGCGGCACCTGTTGTCCGTTGATGGTTACGCGAATGGTCTCTGCGGCAGCGTAGCTTGGATTCAGAGCCAGCAGTTCTTTCGGCAGCATCACACCAAATGAACTCAGGCGTCCGTACTGAATGTCGAGAAGAGTTCGCTGATGCACACGCAATGCCGATGTGCTGTCGGCGCTCGGCTCAATCAGTGTGTTGGTGGTCACGGTCCGCGAATGGAGTTGGAACCCCATCACCAGTTGTGCTGCTCCACGTTTCAGGCGGAAGACATTTCCAGAGGGGAGTTCTGTATTGGAGAGTTCGGAGATGGCCTCGGGGCCCAACCTGGTCGCCGCGCTGTCTCCTTCAGGGAGGACAACCTCAACGTGATCAAGCGAATCGATCACCAGCAGTGCCGGCAGCAGGTGCGTGGCTTCCGGAAGCGGGAGATTGATGCTGAGCGGCTCGCTGTCTTTCAGGTTAACCGGAAGAGTCGACCGGAACCCAATGACAAATCGTCCTGTTCGAGGTGACTCCCAGGAGCGATGCAGCGGGAGCATGTTTTGCGGATCGGTAATGTCCTCGACATCATCCCAGCTGGTTTCTTTCCACTGTCCGGCAGCGGCCTGCCATTGAACGGGCAGCTGTTGAATGCTGCCCGCCTCGACATGCACCTCAAACACGGTGTGCAAACGGAGGCGGTCTTCCTGCACGCGCAGTTCGTAAATCGGTCGAACGGTGGTGACCGGTTCTGCGGCAACGGGGTGGATCGCCAGTTGAAATGGTTGTCGACTGTATTCGTACAGGAGCGAAGGGGGCGGGAGTGCCGACCCTGCCATCGGACTGGCCGGGATTTCGAGCCGCTGTACGAAGCGAGACCGTTCCATGTCTGGAAACAACCGCAGACCGGGGTATCGTTCAAACCGGAGTTGTCCTGTCTGCTTCGAGGCTCCCTCCACATCGAGCCCGTTGAGCAGAACAGGTCCTTCATCTTCCGGCAGTTCGCGGGTGAATTGCCAGCGAATCTCGGCACGGTCGGCTGTTCGGGCGTCCAGTTCGACGATCTCCCATCCGGGGCGGGCGGGATCAGATCGATGATTTTTGACCAGCGGTCCCGCAATCTCCACCAGTCGACATCCGTCAGGGAGCCGCACCGTGAAATTGTTAACACTCCCCAGGTCAAACTGCAGCGTCTGGTCCACAACCATTAGCAATTGTTCGGCCTGCGGTGTGATGGTCCAGAGATTTCGCACCTGTGCAAGGCTGCCGCGTGGGGCGACTGCGGGATGCCAGGAAACATCGAGCCGCGATCCACCGACGCTGGCTTCAATGGTTGTGGCCCCATCCTCCTCTTCCTGGCTGAGCAGCGTCGTCTCCTTGGGCGTCCGGACGATGACCGGCGCCTGCGGAATCTGCAGCTTCAAACTGGCCTCGAACTGGGCTGGCAGTGGAGGCAGCGAGAGTTGCAGCTGCCCACCTCCCGGAATTCGCTTGATGGGAACCCACATGTCGAACACCAGCTGGTGCCGACCCAATCCACGAACTTTCCAGACCAAACCTTCTTCCATCCCTTTTGCCGAAACGCCCGGCGACTCTGCACCAGTTCCTGTGTAGGCATGTCGCCAGATGTGAGCCTGACCCAGCCGAAGAGGGATTTCGTGCCACTGCTCGCCTCGGTTGACGGTCAGATCGACGGTCGCCTGCAGCGACACCCGGTCGCCCAGCACTTCGCCCGAGAGCGCGACCCGTGTCAGGTGAAACGGCGGGACATCAGATGCCTCCAGCGGTGCGGGTGACGCCGTCGCTGGAATGGTGTCTCCAAGTTGAGCCAGTCGCCCGGGCAGACTCACTGGAGGCAATGCGGTCTTCGGACCTGCATCGTCCGCCTGGCACAGGCTGACAAAGAGGGCACAAATTATGAGGCAGAAGAAGCTTCTGGCGAGCATCATGGCCATGCAAAAAAATCCCTGCGTCCTTCCAGGAAGAGTCCCGTGCATCTTATCCAGTCGAGGATGCCGTTGCACAGGTCGGAACTCCGTTCCGGGCCGTAATCGCTCAAATCTGCATTCAATGCAAACCGATTGCTTGCGAATTCTGAATGCGAAGTCACGTCCGTCAACATTGGAACCTTACGGAGTCACCCGAATCACGCGACTGGCCGTGTATTTTCGACTCCACATGTCAGTTGCCTGAATTTCGAGACGATGCACACCGGGAGCCAGTCCGGCAGGCAGGGGCGCCTTCCAGAGGTGAGTTGATGGCTTCGGGCGAGACATCTTCCGCCACGCATCGGGTTTGAGTTCCAGAATCTGCTGTTCGGCTTCGTAAGTTCGCTGGAGCTTGGGGTCGATTTCCCGCGAATGTTGCATGGGAATCCAGCCTGCCGGATCATCGACAACCCGCAACTGCACAGTTGACTTCTCCGAGCCATTGAACACATTGGCAAACACCATGGTGTCACCGCTTTCGGTGAAGGAAATCTGTTCCGGGGCATCGATTTCAATCTGGTAATCGGCCGAGCGTCCCGCCGCCTTGAAGTCGAGTTTGTAGCTCACTCCATCGAATGAGATGATTGAATACCCGTTCGGAGCCCCATCGGCCATGGTGGTGTGGGGAATGCCTCGTTCATCCGGTGCCCCGCTCCACCAGCTTCCACAGACGGTCACATTGATGATGTGATGGTGAGGCTGTGGACCTTCCCAGCCATCCTCACTGGTAATCCACACATGCTCGTGATGGTGTGTGTGTCCCGAAATGGAGATGCAGAACGGACGCTGCTCGATCAGACGATACAGCCCGTGCCGGTCCGTTACGTTGTTGAGAGGGATGTGCATCATCAGCACGACCAGCTGATCCTCTGGAATCTGGGCCAGATCGGTCTTAATGAAGGCCAACTGGTCCTCGCCAATCCCCCCCACGTACTTCCCTTTGCCGGTCTCCGCATTCACTCGCCATTCAATGTCATCCACGACGATGAAGTGCACCTTTCCATAGTCAAACGAGTAGTACGAAGGGCCGTACACACGTTCGAAAGTTTCGTTGGAATGCTTGCGGTCGGGGGAGTCGTAGTTGATGTCGTGATTCCCAATCACGTTGTACCAGGGGATGCCAAGCAGCGCGATGGACCGATTGAGTGCATCAAACGTGTTGAGGTTGTCGAAGGCAATGTCCCCCAGCGTCACTCCGAAGGAAGCATCTGTCCCCAGCAGTTCCTCAACCACGTCGTGACTGATCCAGTCCACTTCCTGCTGGTTGCGAGGCTGCGGATCGCCAAACAGCAGGGCCTTGAATTCTTCTGGCTCCTGATTGGGCGTGAGCGGAAAGTTGATGGATGCGGGGAGCGGTCCCGTAGGGGCGACGCCGGGATACCGGGACGGGGGCGATCCATTGGGCTTATGAACGTAATAGAATTGCGGCAGCTGATCGTCACTCATCGGCACCTGCCAGCCACTCGGCTTGATGACAAAAATGATCGTGTCATCCGTCACCGGGAGTTCGTATTCCCCCTTCCCGTTTGTGACCACAATGTCCCGACCGTTGGAGACTCGAACATCCGCGATCGGTGATTCACCGGCATCCCGCACGCGATTGCCGTTCGCATCGTGATACACAACACCCCGCGCAACGACGTGCTGCTGCTGTCCGATGGAAACCGCTGGAATGCTGCACAATGCCGCAAGCATCAGGCCGCACACACCGATTGGAACGATCAAAGCCACAATTCGCATCGACGTCTCCTGTTGGATTCGGGGGAGTCCGGAGTGTAGGTCGCTGGCAGATTGGTTTCTAGAAACTTGGCGGGAACAGCGATCGGAAAGAAAATGCTGTTCTCAATCCCGAAGCGGAATGGTGGCCAGCCTCGTGTAGACAGGGCCTGCTCGCCGCAATTCAGACTGATACAGGCAGACTTCGTTAATCTCCACGCTGTGAAATCGCTGCTGGCTGTGTGCGGCGACGTACTCCGCCAGCCCGTGGGGCGGACGTCCCTTCACCCGTGCCAGCGTGATATGAGGCTGAAACGCCCGCTCCTCACGCGGAAACCCAAGACGGCTGAGTTCGTCGTTCAATTGAGTTGCCAGTCGGCAAACCGGGTCCGCTGGCTCCAATCCGGCCCAGACGATCATGGGATGACTGGGGCGTGGAAAGGCCCCCAAACCGATGACCTCCGCATCATGTGCAGGGATTCCGCTGCAGATCTCTTCCATGATCTCGGTGACTTCCGCGGTCTGTTCCCAAACCGTCTCTCCTAAGAACTTCACGGTCAGGTGTAACTCGTCCGACTCCAGAGCTCTGATGGTGCCCCCCAGGTCTCCAAGTTCCCTCTGCACACGCCGCAGTCCGGGGCTGTGAGGAACAGGAACGGCGATGAAAGCGCGAATTGGCGAGGCCATGGCATGCGCAGGAACCACTCTCGTGGCGTCCCGGTTGACGTTTTCAGGATTGTGGAGGCATCGATGATTGTACCTTGGTCTTGACTCCACAACCCAGAGGCACAGCTCAGTTTTCGTTACCGAGTCCCGATGATTCTTCAAACTCCTGATATCGGTCCGGCTGAGACGCCTGGGCAACATTGATAGGTTTTCGGGAAGGCAAACTCTGGGACTGGCTTGCCCTGCGAACCTTCCAGCGGCCGGAAGTCTCCTGTTTGCTAGAATTTGGCCGTAGTGGCCGTGGCAACGACACTTCATCCGTTAAGATGGGGATTCATCGCGATACGCCAATCGGAGCCCGGGGCGACGGTGTGCCTTGTCCCAGCTGACCGATCCAACCTCAATTTCCCGCCTGTTTATGTCAGTACGAGAACAACTCGACGATCTCCTGTCCCGCCGCATTCTGTTGCTCGATGGAGCCATGGGATCGTTGATTCATGGATTTGAACCGACCGAAGCCGACTACCGGGGAGAACGTTTTCGAGATCACGAGATTGATCTGAAGAACGCGTCCGATGTGTTGTGCCTCACGCGGCCCGACATCATTCAGAACATCCACCGGCAGTATCTCGATGCCGGTTCAGACATCATCGAGACGAACACCTTCAACGCGAACACCATCTCCATGGAGGAGTTCGGTCTCGGGGACACCGTTGCCGAGATCAATCGACGCGGGGCTGAACTCGCCAAGCAACTCGCCGTTGAGTACACCGATGCCAATCCCGACAAGCCACGCTTCGTCGCCGGATCGATCGGTCCAACGAAGATTCAACTTTCATTCAATGCCGATGAACCGGGATTCCGCCCTGTCACGTTTGACCAGATGGTCGCCTCTTACGCCGAGCAGGTACGCGGACTGCTGGACGGCGGTGTCGACCTGCTGCTGCCAGAAACATCGTTCGACACGCTCAACATGAAGTCCTGCCTGTTCGCGATTCAGCAGGTCTTTGACGAGCGAAAAGCCAGCGTCCCTGTGATGGTCAGTTGCACCATCTTCGATGGAGGCCGCACGCTCACCGGACAAACTCTCGAAGCGTTCCTCGTCTCGATGGAGCACTTCCCGATGTTCAGTGTCGGGCTCAACTGTGCGTTGGGACCGGCGGAAATTCGTCCGTTTGTTGAAATCCTCAACGAACGCGCTGGATGCCACATCAGCTGCTACCCGAACGCGGGCATGCCCGACGGCTTTGGCGGCTTCAAATCCAATCCGACCGAGTTCTCAAAGATTCTGGGCGGCTTCGCTCAAGAGGGCTGGGTGAACATCGTTGGTGGTTGCTGCGGCACCACACCGGACTACATTCGTGCGCTGTCGCAGGCAGTTGAGGCAGGCCACCCTCGCAAGAAGATTCACCCTGCCCCACTCACCCGTTACGCAGGCGGGCAGCTGGTGGAACTGCGGCCCGACTCCAACTTCATGATGGTTGGTGAGCGAACCAACGTGACCGGGTCGCGCAAGTTCGCCCGGCTGATTAAGGAGCAGAAGTTCGAAGAAGCCGTCGCTATCGCCATCGATCAGGTGGAGGGCGGAGCGAACGTCATCGATGTGAACATGGACGAGGGGCTGCTGGATGGGCCGGTCGAAATGACCCGCTTCCTCAACCTGCTCTCCGATGAACCCGATGTCAGTCCCACGCCAATCATGGTCGACAGTTCGGACTTCCGGGTTATCGAAGCGGGATTGAAGTGCCTCGCCGGAAAGGGGATCGTCAACTCCATCAGCCTGAAGGAAGGGGAAGACAAATTCCTTGAGCAGGCTCGACTGGTTCGCCGCTACGGCGCCGCAGTGGTGGTGATGGCATTTGACGAAGAAGGCCAGGCCGTCACGGCGGACGACAAGGTTCGCATTTGTAAGCGGGCCTACAAACTGCTGACCGAGCAGGTGGGCTTTCCGCCTGAGGACATCGTCTTCGATCCGAACATCCTCACCGTCGCCACAGGGATGGATGAGCACAACGACTACGCGGTTGCCTTCTTTGAAGCGGTTAAACGCATCAAAGAGGAGTGCCCCGGTGCCCGCACATCTGGTGGTGTGAGCAATGTCTCCTTCTCCTTTCGTGGGAACGATGTCGTCCGTGAAGCCATGAATGCCTGCTTCCTGTACCACGCGATTAACGCTGGTCTCGACATGGGCATCGTCAACGCCGGACAGCTGGAAGTCTACGATGAAATTGAGCCCAAACTCCGCGGCCTGATCGAGGATGTGCTGCTCAATCGTCACGCAGATGCCACAGAACAACTCATTCAGTATGCCGAAGAGATCAAGGCCCGCAGCAGCGGCAAAAAGGAGACGGCAGAGGAAGCAGCGGAGTGGCGAAACGACACCGTCGAAGAGAGGTTGAAACATGCCCTGCTCAAAGGGATCGCGAACTTCATCGAAGAAGACACCGAAGAGGCTCGCCAAAAATACGGCCGGCCGTTGAATGTGATTCAGGGCCCGCTCATGGACGGCATGAGCGTCGTTGGCGATCTGTTCGGTCAGGGGAAAATGTTCCTGCCGCAGGTGGTCAAGTCGGCCCGTGTGATGAAGAAGGCTGTGGCGTACCTCGAACCGTTCATGGAAGAGGAACGTCAGGCGGCTGCAGCACTCGCTATCGAAAATGGCGGACCGGTTCCCACCCCGGAAGAACAGGCGGCGGCGGAACTGGCCATCCCCGGAATGCAGACACGCGGCACCATCGTACTGGCCACGGTCAAAGGGGACGTGCATGACATCGGCAAGAACATTGTCGGCGTGGTCCTGCGCTGCAATAACTTTGACGTGATTGACCTGGGCGTGATGGTCCCTGCCGACAAAATCCTGCAGGTTGCCAGGGAGAAGAATGCCGACATCATTGGCCTTTCGGGGCTGATTACTCCGTCGCTGGAAGAGATGTCGCATGTCGCGAAAGAAATGCAGCGTCTCGGGGTGACGGTGCCGCTCTTGATTGGTGGAGCAACGACCTCGGCTCGTCACACTGCGGTCAAAATTGCCCCGCATTACGAGCAGCCCGTTGTGCACGTGAAGGATGCCTCCCTGTCCGTACCGGCAGTCGAGAAACTCATTGACCCGGATAGCAAGGCGGCCTACGTGGATAAAATTCGCAGCGAACAGCAGCGGGACCGAGACAACTTTGCCGGCAAGCAGGCCAAGGCACTCATTCCCTATTCCACTGCACTGGAAAAACGCTTCCAGACCGACTGGTCGACCGTCGACATTCCCAAGCCCGCCTTCCTTGGCACTCGTGTCATCGAGGAGATGGACCTGAACGTTCTGCGGAAATACATCGACTGGTCTCCGTTCTTTATGACATGGGAACTCAAAGGGAAGTACCCGCGCATTTTCGAAGACCCCACAGTGGGAGCCGAAGCCAAGAAGCTCTTTGATGATGCCAATGCCCTGCTCGACCGCATTATTGCCGAGAAGTTGCTGAAGGCTCGCGGCGTGTACGGCTTCTGGCCCGCCAGCAGCAATGGCGATGACATCACGCTGCAATTGCAATCCGCTCTGGCGGCACCAACAGCTTCCGCTTCGTTTGAATCGCGTTATCGCGACTGCCTGAAGCAGAAGAAGCAGTCCGTCAATCGCGAGCGGCAGTTGCTGTGCAACGTGCTGGGAACACAGTCGCGACCGTTTACAGCCGCCTCCATCATCGCATCACTTGAAGAACGGGCGGGGGGCAAACGGGTTTCGCACAGCACGGTCTACCGCACGCTGTCGATGCTCGAAGACTCGGCGCTGCTGAAAGTCGAGTCCGGTGAGGGGAACGACAAGACGTATTCTCTGACCAATGGCTCCGCTCCACAGCCCGCAGCTCCCGCAGCAGTAAAATCGCTCACGTTTCCGATGCTCCGTCAGCAATGGGAACGTGTGGGCCAGACCGATTTCCGCTCGCTGGCCGACTACATTGCTCCGGCCTCGTCCGGTCGGCAGGACTACATTGGGGCTTTCGCGGTCACGGCTGGACTGGGCTGCGATGAACTCGTCGCTGAGTACGAAAAGGATCACGACGACTATCATTCCATTCTGACCAAAGCACTCGCCGATCGACTCGCCGAAGCTTTTGCCGAGTACCTGCATCACCTGGTTCGGACCGAAACCTGGGGCTACGAAGGTCCGGACGAACTGGATGTCGACAGTCTTGTTGCGGAGAAGTATCGCGGAATTCGGCCCGCCTTTGGTTACCCCGCCTGTCCCGACCACATCCCCAAGTCGAAGTTGTGGGAACTCCTCGATGCTGAGAACTCTGCGGGCATCAGGCTGACCGAAAGCTACGCCATGTGGCCCGCCGCGTCTGTAAGCGGCCTGTACTTCGCCCACCCCGAAAGCCGTTATTTTGCTGTCCACATGCTCGGCAAAGATCAGGTGGAAGCCTACGCCCAGCGCAGCGGCCTCACCGTCGAAGAGGCCGAACGCTGGCTGGCCCCCAACCTGGGATACTAATTCGGGCGAACGGGCCGGCATCAACCCACAAAACAGACTGGCGAGCGGGGCGGCGTTAGCCCCCCCGGAAACACGGCAACAGGAGAAACAGCATGTCCTCGACAACCGAACGAGCCGTCCTTGCTGGAGGCTGCTTCTGGGGCA
>JAGQPW010000280.1 GCA_020426515.1 Planctomycetaceae bacterium
AACCATCTGCGTCAGGACGAATTCGTAGATCACCTCGATCATGTTTTGCATCAGCGGATTGCCCGCGATGTCGATCAACTTGCGATGGAACTGAAAGTCCAATTCCAACGCTTCGGGATACGGCAAGTCCTCGTCGTCGAGTTGCTTCAGCAGTTCCTCCAGTTCAGCGACTTCCTCATCGGTGGCAAGTTCGGCGGCCTGTCGAGCGGCCTGCACTTCGATCGCCGTCCGCAACTCGGCATAAGAGCGAAGTTCCTGCGGCGAGATCGTCACTGCGGATCGCAACAGCCTGACGCAGTTGGCCAGGCTGGTCCGGTTCCCCACAAAGGTGCCGCGTCCCCGCTGGATATTCACCAGCCCCATGCTCTGCAGCCGAGCCAGCGCCTCGCGCAACACCGGCCGACTCACCTTCAGCTGCTCGACCAGTTCATGCTCACCCGGCAGCCGCTCCCCCGCTGACAGATTCTGCTCCTTGATGACCCGAGCAATCCGCTCAACCACCAAATCCGCCGTCGTCTGCCGTTCAATCGCTTCAATCTGCATGAGCTCTTCTCCACAACCGCAGTGTCAACATGTCAGACAGGGTAGCAGGAGCAGCAGTGGTGTCAACCTGTCAGACATGTTGCGAGGCGACTTCGGACTGGCAGCTGCGTGCCGCAGGCAATTTGCGCCGGTCCTAGGAATTCAGACATCTTTGTTCCTCGCTCGGGACTTGCACTTTCCATTGCCCACAAATGCGATACATGTGCACACTTGTTGGGTGTTAGGAGTCGACGAGGAATCTGTCCGTGTTGAGAGTCGAAAGCGAAAGTCCCGAGAGCCCGGTACCACGTCTTCGGTTAGCCCTCCCCAGCGCTGCAACGGCAACAGAGATGACAGCGGTGGCAATCAGGCGAACCGAATCAAGGCATTGATCGCGAAGTGAATCCCTGGGAAGGTCAGCGTGGAGTGGCTGTTGAGGCATTACATCAGCTTGTCTCGAATCACTCGGAATACGCGGTGCGGTATCTGCCTGAGATTTGCCGGAGCGTTCGCGACACTCATCCATATGTGCGCGTGTCCGCTGCAGGAGTTTGCTGCGGATTGGCTCGGTGGAACATCGATTCCGCAGTAGAGTTGTTTGTGTCATCGTGCGACCATCCAGATGATCGCGTGCTATCTGGGCTGTATGTGCCGCACTTTCTAAGCCGTACTTGGAGTAGATTCCCCAAATCGATTGAGCCTCTGTTGCGACGAATGATCGATTCCGCAAACAGCGACGTCGCCGAATGCGGTGCCTACTGGGCAACTGCCGGTTCGGTTGCTAAGGGCCTTTACGTCGACCTGGCGGACACGTGCTGCAGGGGCAATGTATCGCAGCGGACTGGTGTTGCCGGAGCGTTGGTCGATTTGGCCAGGACCGACGAGCATCGCGATGCTGCTCTGCAACTGCTACCGCAGTATTTCAGTGATCCAGACGAATCTGTTTCAAATAAAGCTGCACACATCTTCCACCGAAATTCTGAGTTGCTGGCACTGCCGGTTGGGCCATCGTTGGCACTGGAATTTGCAAACAGTCAGGCGTTTCATCGAGACCCATCTGATTTGCTGATGCCTCTTAACCGATACACCGGGAGTCTGCTTCCCTTTGCTGAAGTGATGACCGCAGTTGTCACGGCGGCAGCTGGGCCGCTGGCGTCACTGATTGGCGACATTCAGACACGCCATGCAATGGTATCTCGCGCGCTTCCCGATGTCTTGCTTCGCCTCTACCAGGAGGCTGATGGAGCGGGAAACACGGTCATCCGAAATGTGTGCCTCGACGCCTGGGACCGCCTGCTGGAATCTCAGGTTGTGAGCCTGGACACGTTGATCGCAATCGACTCCTAGCGAGCTGTGTTCGAGTGAATGCGAGTCAGATGCCATCGCTGCAGTGGGTCAGAACACATTCCTTGCTTTACACGCGCTAACTGCTTCCATCGGTGGACGATCACGTCGCAGTAGAGCGGGGCCAGATTCAAAAGGATCGCTCGTCTGGTTGGCGATCAGCGTTGACCAATTGCCGCTGAAGAGGTCGCACACAGTGTTTTTTGCAGTCCGTGGTTAGTACCGCATCTCGAACATGTTTGCGAGTGTTTCTCGTGGAATCGGGAAAATCGCTTGATCTTTCGGCCAGAATGTGGCTCATGTGTCATCAGTCCCGAACACCGATGATGTCACGAAGGAAAACCATGATCACTTTCTACGTTGCCACGCTCGCCCGCTACGTCCTGGTGGAGGCCGTCGATGAAGAAGAGGCTCGCGAACCGGGACGTGCGGCGCTGTATGAGCTTTATACCGACCTCCGCGAGCGGCTCGGACGGGACGTCCCGATCGAGATTCGGACGATCCGCCCGGCAACGGGAGACGAGATCGCGTTGATGCGGTGGCATTATGAGATGGTTGCCCGTGAGGCAGAATGGCGATCAAAGCAACAAGGCGACTGATCTGGTTCCCGGTCGCACCCGACGTTCGCCCACGTCGCGGCGTTTTCCAGTGGCGGGGGGAACTCCGTCGGCTTCCGTTTCGCCGCGACACGGGCCAACGTGGGCGACGTCACGGCCGATCTCAAATCAAGTGCTCTTGGAAGTCACTGATTAGTGAATTCACTCTTCAATGCCTCAGCCATCCACCT
>JAGQPW010000281.1 GCA_020426515.1 Planctomycetaceae bacterium
CAGCGACTCGGTCAGAAGCTGAACTGGGATCCCGCAACAGAGACCATCACAAACTCGACTGTAGCGGACGCAGATCTCAAGTCGGTGTCGTATCGTGATGGCTGGGACGATGCCTGAATTGGATTAGTCACCGAGTTGGTGAAAGCAACACTCGTTTCCTGCAAGAGAGAAACGCACATGCTCCTCCCTCGATCCACTCGCGACAGTTCGCCCAAGAAGCAGGCAGCGCCACTAAGGGGACAGCAATCCCAAAGAATACATCCGCAGTCCCCAAATACACCCGGAGGGATTCGAACCCCCAACCCCCGGTTCCGAAGACCGGTGCTCTATCCAATTGAGCTACGGATGCGTGAGGCTGCAGGTTACCGTTTGAGCTTGTAGTTGCCAATCGTGTTTTTGTGATGACTGGGATCTGTGTGGATCTGAACAGATGGTGTTCGTCCACGACGCTGCCAGCGCCGGTGGCCTCCATCTGATGCTTGGCGGGTGGCGATTTAGGGGGAACGTATTGACGATTGCTGCAGGCTGATCGTCGACGGCCCCCGGGTTTCGATTCTCCCGGTCTTGGCTGCGCCGCGCGAGGGTGAAGACCTGCCGCTGAACGGCGGTCACCGATCCATCAGGCACACCCGACTTGCTCCGGAACGGTTTTGTGGCGTACCGGCTACGTCGCTGGAGCTTGTTCGGCTGGAGTTTGCCTGGACCGTCGGTGTAAATGCCGATACAGGATTCGAGGTGTGTGGGGGGGGCCCGCGTGGCAAAGGGTGAACGGAGAGTGTTGATCAATGGGGAGTTTGGTGAAATCGCAGCACTTTCTCGACGTGTTCACTGTTTTTGAGTAGCATGAATCGAGATTCATGGGTTCGGATCGTCAGCGAATCGCCACAGGGATGGGGGCGGAAGTTCAAACTGTTGTCGCCTCCTTATGTGTGCGGAGTCCACTTTCCCTCAGGTTTTACGACGTCCCAAATGTGGACGCGGTATTGTTACGCCCCTGCTTTGCCTGCTCGTTTTGATGGTTCTCACCGTCACCGGTCTCGCAGATCCTCAGCAGCCGATGGGCGAAACGCCAGCTTCTATTCAGGAAGATCAGGAGAATGGCGTCGAGAATACCGAAGTGGGGACAACGGGCGGCGAGGCCGTTGAGCCCGCCTCTCCTGCGGAGGAACTGGACCCGCAAATGCCAAAATTTGGTCCACGTCAGGTGTTGTTGACAAAGGACTTTCCCAACGGTGAGTGGTCATTCTTCAGCAGCAAGAAGGACTCACCGCCAGGGGAGACGTGGAAGATCCAATCAGGCGAGAAGCCAGACGAGTTGATTCTCGTCTGCACTGGTGAGCCGTACGGCTATATGCAAACCCGTAAGACTTTTGGCGATTTCGAACTCGGGTTCCAGTGGCGCTATCCAGAGGACGAGAATGGCAACAGCGGCTTGCTGCTGTTTACCTCAGGTGAGGATCGACTGTGGCCGGATTCGCTGCAGATCCAACTGCATCACTCAACCGCTGGGAGCACGTTTCCAAGTGGTTCGGCGAAATCGGACAACGAATTGCGAAATGTGCCCCCATTGACCCGTCCGCCTGGGCAATGGAACGAGTGTGTTGTGAGCAGTGCAGGTGGGATTGTGATTGTGAGTATCAATGGGAAGAGAGTCGGGGTTGTGACCGGATGTTCACCGGTGGAAGGCAGGATCGCCTTGCAGAGCGAAGGATCGGAAATTCATTTCCGGGAAATCTGGATTCGTGAGATTTCTGGCACGGATACTGCGGAAACTTCTGGCATAATGACGATCCCACGATCTAAAACGAGTGATGTTTTGGGACGGAGTCCCAGTTGTCGAGTGGGGCCATGGGGGCATTTAACCCAATCTCGACGTGGTCGATGTTCCAGGCGCACCTCCGGGCCGCTTGCATCTCCATTACAATTTGCCTACGCTTTGCCAGGTTGCGCAGGCCTCCCAAATATCCAGGTGCAAAAATGATGTTTCGACCCCTCACCATCTTGTTCGCATGTGCTTTCGCCGTATCGTTTGCACACGCAGACGATGCGACCCCGGCAGCAACTGCAGACGCAGCTGCTCCTGCGGCAGTTGAGGCGGCTGCTCCGGCGGCAGACGTCGCGCCTGCTGCGGAAGAGGTCGCGCCAGCTGTGGAAGCAGAGACAGAAGACGTTGCTGCCGCCGATAATGCGGGAGATCTGCCTGTTCCAGATGGTGTCACCCACAACGTCCGTTTGTCACGATCTGTTGACGGATATTTGCAGGTGACGGCTCAGGAATTGTACAACTACGCAACACTGGCCGCTCCGGAGCAAGGGACTGTGAAGCTGGGGCTGAAGGGACAGAAGGTTGCTGAGGCACAAGTTGGTCCCGGTGGTGTGTTTCAGATTCCAGGGCTGCAAGATGGACGATACTCGTTCGTTGTGAACACTCCTTACGGGTTTGGTACTTTCGCTCACTATGTCTCGGGCCCGCTGGCCGGACAGCGGGCGGGTTCTGGTGTTGTCGCTGGATTGGTTCCTCCTGCGGACTATGGATTTGTGCGCGGCCTGATCATGGACAACCCCTCAAGCGGGGTCGATGCCGATGGTGGTGCTGTATTGCCAGCCGAAGTGCTG
>JAGQPW010000282.1 GCA_020426515.1 Planctomycetaceae bacterium
GATGATAATGAGTTGATCGAAGGTCTGGTTGACGAGTGCAACCTCCGCCTCGCTCGGCTGGGCTTCACTCCCGGACTCAGGTTCACGTGTGTAAGATTCGATCACGTCTGTGAGAAGCGTTTCCTAGTCTTCGGGAGCAGCCTCCAGACCTGAGGCACGAAGTTCGACAAGGGCAGTGTGTAGCTGCTCGACACTCAGGTTCTCGGATGCACTGTCCTTGAGATGGGCGACATTTGCCTTGAAGAGTTCAAACGCTTCTTGATAGTGCTCGCCGGCGAGTGGTTGCTCACCCCGTCGCTGATGGAGATATCCCGTCGTCCGCACGCATGCACCGAGTTGAGCCTGCAATGCGAGGTCATCGGGCGCTTCCTGAACGAGCTTTCGCTGCTCCTCCAATTGTGTCGTGGCTTTCGCGAGATACTCGTCGGTGTCCTGTTATTTGAGGAGTGCCTCGGCTTCGCGTTGGGCCACATGACAGACCAGTACGTCGTGCCAACCTTTCCCCAGTTGGCCTCCATTGAGCTTGGGGATCTTCTCAGTGTACAAGTTGAAACTAGCTTCGTAGGCCGCCTGTGCTTCGAGCGGTTGCCCCAGCTGGTGATGAGCCATCGCTTGGTAAAAGTAGCAAACGGTGTCGATCAGCCCATTACCGTTGGCGAGAGCCCGACTGCTCTCCAGTCGACCGATGGCCTCCGCGAACCGACCGCCTCGATACTCTGCGATGCCCTGTGCCATTAAGTACCACGGGACCAGGTATTCGCGCTCTGGGACTCTTTCTTGCAGGCGGTCTAACATCGCGTTGATCGGCACGGGATCGACGGCATCGGGCAGAAGTGCGCAAACCTTTCCGCATCGTTCTGCCAGGACAGGATCATCCGTCTCAGCGGTGTTCGCCAGCATTCTTTGACAATGGCTGCGGTAAGCCTCCGCATCACCCGCGAATGCCAGGAGGACGCCGACTTGATATTGCACGTACGGATCATCTGGTCGGATTTCCGCGTATTGAATGCCAGATGTCACAGCAGCCGTCCATCGTCCCGCTTGAATCTCGTCCTCCATGATCGTCCGCCAAACCCAACCTTCGGTCACTTCAGGTTCGGCCTCGACGATCAAGTGTGCGATATCAGCGGGGGTCACCTCGCCCGGTGAAGTCTGCTCCTCGATCTCCAGGAGGTCAGCCGCCTCCTTGCAAAACTGATTGAGTTCGTCGTCATTCGGGCGTGACTTGGCCATCCAATGACAGGCGGCCTGATTCCACTTGAGAGCGTGATCCTTTTCACCCAGTTGCCAGTAGGCCATCGCGACAAAAAACCAGTCGTAAGAGTTGCCTCCGCTTCTCTTTGCCATGGATTTGCGCAGGGCGTTGAGGGCAGCGGCCCATTCATTGTTTCGATAGTAAGCGACACCGAGTGTGTTCAGGATGGCCCCACTCTCGGGGAATTCAGTGACAGCGGCCTTGGCAATCTCCAACCCGCGAGCATAATCCTCGGGTGGCGAGTCATTCCTGACGACTAGACCCCACGACAGGCTGTTCTGCTCGTTGGCAAAGAGCTGCCCCGCTTCAACGGCGAACGATGTCTCCTGGAAGACATCGGCGTCGACAGGGACTCCCGTCCAGTTCTCGTCATTCATCAACCGCTCGACTTGACGAACGAGTTGCTTGGCAACGTCGCTTTCCGGGTCCTGCTGTTTCAACGCCATCGCCAGCAGCATCGTTCCCAACGGGTTTAAGATTTTGTGGGATTCGCGGAATTTCTGATCGACTTGTTGTAGAACTGTGACGGCTTCCTCAGTACGACCGAGTCGCAGCATTGCGCCCCCCCTTAGAATTTCAGCGATCAAATTGTCTGGTTTCGCCGCAAGGATGAACTCCGTCTTCCGGAGAGCCTGCTCGTACTGTTCTGCGGAGCGCGACGGGTCGACGATCGTGCTTTGACATCCCGCGATCAGCACATCCCAGCGTTCGGGAAACTCTTGAGCCCAGGTGATCGCCTGTTGCCGATCAGTTTCTGAAAGCGTGTCGTCCTGGTTCAGGGCTCCGATCACCGCAGGGCGGGTGAAATGCTCATCGAACATTCCCTCAAGCTTCAATGCGAGTGCATGCTCGGCTCGGGTCTTCCAGAGGGTTTCTGCGATCTCAAGTGCCTTGGTCCGAACCGGCTCTGCAACAGACGAGGCTTCGCTGATCCCTTTTCGAACCTCGTCGAGTGACGACGCAAGGCTGAGTGCATCGTCGGCCAGCTTGGCTACGGCCGCTTCCTCACGTAGCTCGGGTGTGATCGGTCGTGCATCCCAAACGAACAACGTGCCGTTCCCCCCGCCCGCAGCCAGTCGACTCCCATCGGGACTCCAGGCCACAGCCCTGGCCCCTCCTCCCGGCGGCTCCAAGATGAGTTGCTCCTGAGACGTTTCGACATCCCAGATACGGATCAAACTGTCACCTCCGCAAGAAACCAACCGGCGAGCATCACTGCTGATGGCAACGCAGCGGACCGATCCAGCTGCACCGCGTGTGAGCGGCAACGGCTTTCCGGATGCCACATCCCACCGATGAATCATCTGATCACGGCCTC
>JAGQPW010000283.1 GCA_020426515.1 Planctomycetaceae bacterium
CGTATTACCGCGAGTCTGCCGATCTCCTGGTTCCCGGAACCAGCTTCAGCCACATCATACGCGAAGGTGTGGCCCGGGGCCAGTATCCCGAGGCAGCTGGCCGCGAAGAAGAGTGGATCGAAGAGAGACTTGCAAACCACGCCAATCCTTCGGATCCCATCGAACAGCAGCTTGCGAACGGGCGGTGGTTGAAGGTTGCCGAGTCGAAAACGGTCGACAATTACACGGTTGGCTTCCGGGTTGATATCACCGAACTCAAGTTGGCCCTGATGCGTGCCGAGGCCGCATCCGCCGCTAAAACCGACTTCCTGAACAATATCAGCCACGAGTTCCGCACGCCGCTGTCCATTGTTTTAGGCTATGTAGCCTTTCTGAGAAACGTTGCCATCCTGCCAAAATTCAAAGAACTTTCCGAAGCGGTCGGCGATGTGCAGCCGATCCGAGCCAAGCTGGACGCCTTCGCACAAGAGATTGTCAGTCAGGCCGAGAAAACGGACCGGTCCGGAAAACACCTGATGGGATTGATCAATTCCGTTCTGGATTGGTCCACTCTCAGCGGTGGCCACGTAGAGTTGTCCGTGGCTGAGCTGGACCTGAACAAGCTCCTCGACAGCCTCTGTGACGAAATGGCGGATTCAGCTCAGAAGAAAGGGCTGCAACTCATTTACTCCGGGCAGGAATGCATCGTTGACGGCGACGAACTCAGACTGCGCCAGGTTTTCATCAACCTCATTTCGAATGCCATCAAGTTCACGGACAAAGGCTATGTGCGCGTTGAACTGGACCAGTCGGAAGACTCTGTAGTCGTCGGTGTGGAAGACACCGGAATTGGCATCCCCAGAGACCGGAGAACGACGATTTTCGAACGGTTCGCTCAGGCCGATTCATCGACCAAGCGAAAGTATGGCGGTGCAGGTCTGGGCCTCGCGATTAGCAAGAATCTGGTCGAACTGCACCATGGCGATGTAATTCTGGAGAGCTCGGAAGGGGCAGGGAGCAAGTTTACCGTAACCCTGCCAAAGCTGCGCAACTACGCCGTGCAAGTGACGGCCGATGCGGCTTGACGTAAGTCAGAGAATGTGCCCGAGCGCTTTGGGTCAGCCGAAGTTCACGACGGCTGCCTGAAAATTTAAGATTGAATTGTTAATATGTTTCTCTACATTAGGTAGAGTAATCATTCGCGTAACAGGTGGCAGGGATACGGGGTAAAATTGACGTCTCGTAATGCTTGCGAATTTAACACGTCATAAGTAGTGCACTCGCCTTCGTTCAGGACAGGAACGACGGATACTTGGAACCCGGAGTGAGCGCATGGCGGAGCTGGAAAGCATTCTGCACGTAGACGACGATGAGGATATTCTCGAACTTACGAGAATGTCACTGGAGATCGTGGGCGGCTATGAGGTGCATCAATTCTCTTCGGCAAAGGAAGCATTGGAAAGCTTCGAAAGACTGCAACCGGATCTCCTGTTGCTTGACGTCATGATGCCGGATGCGGACGGCCCGACGCTGCTTTCGCGTATCAAGGGATTGCCCGGCTACCGTGGGACGCCGGCTGTATTCATGACTGCCAAGGCTGAAGCAGCGGAAAACAGTGCCCTCAAGGCGACGGGAGCACTTGGAGTGATAACGAAACCTTTTGATCCGATGCAGCTGCCCGAAAAGTTGGCTCGCCTTTGGAAAGGCAGGATGTCGGATCCCTCCTGCGTTTGACCCTTGTCAGATGTGAACTGGCCAAAACCGAAGTGAAGCTCGGGCTGGCTTTCGTATCTGCTAATTCGCCGCATCCCGCAGCAACTGCCACGGTTCGATGCCCAGCGGTTCCGCCAGCTTGGCAAGAACAACCACTGTCGGGTTCCTCACACCTCGTTCGACCCCGCTGACATAGGTTCTGTGCAACCCGCACTCAAAGGCGAGAGCCTCCTGAGACAGGCCCGCTGCCTCTCGGTAACGCTTTAGGTTCCGCCCTACGAGCCTTCGAATAGCCATACAACGACATGGCTTCCTTGTAGACTCTTAATCTACAGACTATGAGTCTCATTTATGTGCTGCCGCTTCGAAACTACGCAGGGCGTTTGAGTGCTGTTCCGGTGATTTTTCCGGAAACAGAAAGGAGACTTGATATGAAGAGCTTGTTATTCTGGGGCCTGATCGCCGCTGGCTTCTGGGCCTACTCCACGGGGCGCCTGGATAGTTGGATTGCGCAATTCGAACTTTCGGATAAGTCGATTTCCGAGATTCAGTGCGAAGAGCTAGCCAAGGTGGCTCGAGGGCAAACTCTTCAGAATGTGTTCGGGACGAGCTTCCGGGTGCTCAAGGTCTCCAGCGTCAGCAAGGTGTCCTCGACGAACACCCAGTTGACCTGCCGCGCCAAGGTCCTCCTGGACACCGGTGATCAGAGGAACATGACGATAAAGGTAAAGGAGGTGGATGGACAGCGCTTCTACGAGTTCCGGTCTGGCTGACCCACCACCACAGCACACCTCTCCCTAGGACGTTCCCGGCTGTCCCCGGCGCTCAAGAGGGTCCTAGATGCTCAAGAGGTGTGGTCTGTTCCCCGCCTC
>JAGQPW010000284.1 GCA_020426515.1 Planctomycetaceae bacterium
AAGATCAGCAAGTTCGGCGGGCTGACCCGGGCCTGTCAGGCTCGCGACCTGTGCGTCTCGCTGGGCATCGCGATGACGCTGGAAGACAGCTGGGGGGGAGATATTGTGACGGCCGCTATCGCCCATCTCGCGCAAAGCACTCCGACCGAGTTGCTGTTCACGTCGACCGATTTCAACAGCTACGTCAGCGCGTCAATTGCCAGTGGGGCTCCGCAGCGAATCAACGGGCGGATGTCTGCATCAACTGCGCCCGGCCTGGGGATTGAACCACTCTGGGATGTGCTGGGAGATCCTGTTGGCAGCTGGTCGGTGTGATGGTGAGCTTCCGTAGTCTCGCATCGTCCCTTCCCGATTAGCGGGATGCCGACGCGTGCCGACCAGGAAAGCTTCCCTGTGCGTACCGTTGCTGGAGCCAGCCATCGACCTGCTGCAGGACTTGGCCTACGGCTGCCAGTGGATCGGTATGCTCGGCCTCAAACCGGTGTGTCACATTGGTGTTGTCGCCGGGAGTGACCAGGCAGACGAACAGAAATGAATCGGGGGTCGATCCACGTTCCAGGTGGTAGCGATCGATCCCCATGTCAGCGAGTTTGCGAGCCGCTCCACGCCAGTCCATGGCCTGTGTCGTTGCTGCTGAAGCCGTACGTTCATCCCAGTTGGGGGAACGATGGTCCGCTCTGGCCATCGGGCGGGAATCTGATGAGGCCGGTGCCATGAACGGATTGCCATTGGGGACACTGGTGGCGCGGCTGTCGTAGGCACGTTCAGCCGCTGGCGATGCGCTGGTCTGGGCATAACGGGCATCGGGAGATGCTTCGGCATACCGTTCTGCAGGACGGTCGCCAGGATAGTAGCGGTCCCGGTCGTCAACGCGACGGGCAGGAGCAGAGCCCGATTCTCCAAACGCAGGAGCATCATCAGCAAACGGATCACGACGCGGATCGAAGCCAGCTTCTCGAGGGTAATCGCGCTGGGCATCGTAGTACGGGTCGTAGTCGCGATTGTCGCTGCTACCGCCAAACGGACGACGCTGCAGGTCGGACCGGTCCGGCGATGCAATGACCGAGGCAAATTCCGGAACGCCAAAGACACCCATCAGGGCAATGGCGGTTAATGGGAGTGCCAGCAGAATCGTGGCGAACGAGCCGCCGGATTTCGTGCTCATAATGTGGGTCCTCCCTGACGGGGATTGTGAGCCACGGGTATTGTCGAATCCATTCGAAGCCGCACGCTTCCCATGCATCAGGCAGACCGGTAACCCGGCGACATGTCGTCGACGAACGTCCACACCGAAGCAGGGAATCCTGCGGCGGGCGGGATGCTACCCCAGAAGTTCGAAACGACACAATCGCAATTCGGCAATCTTTGCCGGTCCAGAGACCCGGAGAATGGAAGCTCTATTGAGAAGTGGTCGCCGATCTGGAATTCCGGTGGGCAAAGGTGCAGTCGAGTGTGAATCTGGCTACCATGGCATCGGCTGGTCTTGATGTGTCCAGTGTTCGACCTGTTACAGCGTGAGGTTCTCGTGATGAAGCGTCGTACGTTCCTGCAGTCTGCTGCTCTGTTTGCTGCCGCTCCGGCCATTTTGCGCGGGCAGAATCTGAATTCCCGGCTGCAGCTCGCGGCCATTGGCTGTGAAGGGAAAGGCTGGTCCGATACCCGGGAAATGTCGACGCACGCCGCAGTGAAACACGTTGCATTTTGTGATGTGGATCTGGGGCGGACGGAGAACGTTCGCAAGTTGAATCCTCAGGCTCCGGTCTTTCAGGACTACCGCGAGATGCTCGACAAAGTCGGGGATCAGATCGATGGTGTGACGGTATCGACTCCTGATCACATGCATGCCAAGATCAACGCCGATGTGCTTCATCTGAAAAAGCACATTTACTGCCAGAAACCACTGACGCACACCGTGTGGGAAGCACGCCAGATGCAGGAGCGGGCTGCTGCAGCGGGGGTGATCACCCGCATGGGAAATCAAATCCACTCACACCGGTTCTATCGTACCGCAGTGCAGGCCATTCAGGCGGGGATGATTGGCAAGGTCCAGCGGGTGCATTCATGGTGTGCAGCGACAGGGCACGGGAAGTCCGGGTTTATTGATCGTCCGCCGCAGCCGACTGAACCACCTCAGACCCTCGACTGGGATCTGTGGATTGGTGTCGCACCGATGCGAGACTTTGGTGTGGTCCACTGTTACCACCCGTTTGGCTGGCGTGATTTCCAGGACTTCGGGAACGGAGCGCTGGGGGATTTCGGTTGTCATATTCTCGATCCCGTTTATACCGCGCTGAAGATCACCGGGGCTCCAAAGACATTGAAGGCGAGTCATACCGGAATGAACGATGAGGTCTGGCCGGCACAGACGACGGTCGATTACGTGCTCCCCGGAACAGAGTATACGGCTGGCCCGGAACTCGCGATCACCTGGTATGACGGTGGCCGTCTGCCGCGTGTGAAGTCCCATGTTCCGTCAACCACGGCATTGCCATCCAGCGGCTCGCTGTTGATCGGCGAACAAGGGACTCTGGTATTGCCTCACGTCGGGGCGCCC
>JAGQPW010000285.1 GCA_020426515.1 Planctomycetaceae bacterium
AAGCCGCATCCTGTTGATGACCGACAGTTGCGGCACGCCGCTCTCGGCCTTCGTCACCGCTGCCCACCACAATGAAGTCAACACCATTGAAACCCTGGTGGATGACCGCATTCGCGCCGAGACGCCTCAACGCCTGCTGTACGACAAGGCGGCGGATGCCGACTGGCTGCGGACCAATCTGCTGGCCCGTGGCATTGAATTGATCTGTCCACATCGCTCCAACCGTAAGCGGCAGGCCACTCAGGATGGCCGCAAGCTGCGTCGCTACCACAAACGCTGGATCATCGAACGCACGTTCAGCTGGCTGCACAACTGCCGCCGACTGATTACGCGCTGGGAATACTACCCCGAACTGTTCGAAGGCTTCGTCCATTTAGCTTGCCTGTACACCATCCTCAAACGGTTGTGAAACTGGCTCATGTTCACCGAACGAAAGGTCAGTCGAACCGGCGTTACAGCAACTGGGCGTGTCAGCGTGTCTCCCATGAGGTCCATCAGGATTCGCCTCCGAGTTGAGTGAAGCAGGTGTATTCTTCAGGGTATCTTGACAAAGGGTGGAAATCACAGTGGCCTATCCAAATCCTAGCTGCAAATGTGGACCGGACTCTATAGCGACACTTTGCTGCCCAACACCGATTCCTTCGATTCTGCATGCGACGATCACAAGTTGTGATCCTGCGACCTGCCAGTGTGTTAACCTCACGATCGAGTTGACGTACATTGGTACAATACCCTACGGGAGCGGAATGTTTCGCGACATGTGGGAAGGAAGTGGAACGATCTCGTCTTGCGGCAGTCTGCCTGACCGATCAGCCACGGTAACATGGTATTGCCTTTGGTTGGATGGAACGACTCCGGTCGCTGAGGGTCCGCCAAAGGTTGATTTTTCCATTGGCGGTGTGGCCGAAGCTGGTCTTGAGCCAGACCCAGCAACGTTTTCATGTTCTCCAGTGTATTGGATGTGTGAGCACGGAACCGTGAATGCTGAGTGGTGTGGCGTCACCGAAGGCGACTGCGGCCATTCACCTTGTCCTAGTTGCATCAAGGTGGTCGTCACCGAATGACTCTTGAACTGGTTGCAAATTACTCTCAGGACGGTCATTGGGGTGACGTCGCGTGGCCCCGGTTGTTCTGCAACCGCTGGGATTCTGCAGGCCACTCAACTCGCGGTTGACGGTGAGGCGATGCGAGGAACAGGCAGCGGTTGCTGTTGAGTTGTCGTGGCGGTCGAGGGGCGCTGTTTCGGCTACAGGAGGTCAAATGGCGGGCGGGAAGAGTCTTCGCATCACGGATTGTGTCTGTACAGGCCCAGGCTGGTGCCAGCGTCACCAGTGCGCCAAGAATCGGGTGCTGTGGTTGCAATGCCAACGGAGCCAGCAGGCTCTTGACTTGTGGGAGCAGGGTACCCATCCGAGTCAACAGCCAGCTGCGGGCCGGAGGATCCAGGCGGGCCGCGTGTCGTTGGACATCTTGCGCCGCTTGTCGTTGGACCTGCTGAAGATTCCGGGCCGACATCACGAAGGCTGGCGGTCGCTGGCTTCGCTGGCAGAACAGGTCGTGATGCGTGCCCACCAATGTGCTGCGACAGCGCCTCCGTCCGTCGAGCATTCTGGACCGCCGGAATCCCGGAGTGAGCGGTCCGGGCGGGCCCCCAGGGTGGCCACATCGGTGACGCATTCGTATGAGTTTGTGGCGACTTGCGACCCGAACTGTGTGCCGGGACTGCTGGCGTTCGTGCAGTCGCTCCAAGATCACGCGAGGATTCCGTTCTCATTCACGATCATCGAGTGCAGGACACTGACCGAAGAGGATCGTACGCAGATTGCTGCCCTGGGGGTTCCCGTCAACTACATTCCCGAGGAGGAACTGGGGCGATTTGAGTTTAGCCACGGGTTGACAGAAGAGCGACTGAGGGCTCGCCGTCTGGTGGTGTGGATGCCGCCTTGTAATGTACCGATTTGCTACATCAACGCGGATACTCTCCGCGGCCAGATGGCTCCTCCGGGGGAGCGGTGTCCGAGTCAGTGCTGCTCGACTTGTGGGGGCTACGCGGTACGGACCAAGAAGTACCACCTGGCCGTCGTCACCTGCATTTTCAACCCCGTGCGGGCGAAGCGGATTATTCAGAACTACTGGACGTTCCGCGCAGCACTGGGGCCGGACGTACCGCTTTACACGGTTGAGCTGGCACTCGATGACGATCCGTTTGAGATTCCTGATGCCATCCATCTGCGCGGGTCGCGAGAGAAACATCTGTGCTGGCAGAAGGAGAATCTGCTCAATCTCGCGATGCTACAGGTCCCGGAAGAATTCGATGCCATTGCCTGGATTGATGCCGATGTCATTCTGCCACAGAGTTGGTACTCCGAGACATGCGAGCAACTCCGCACTCACGCCGTGTTGCAACTGTTCAGGATCGCCCGGCTCATGGGGGCTGATGGCGCGATCGAGAAAGAGGTGCAGGGGTACTTTGGAACGCGGCCGGATATCAAGCATCCTGGATTTGCGTGGGCGATCCGACGCGAGGTCCTGGAGGGTGTCGGG
>JAGQPW010000286.1 GCA_020426515.1 Planctomycetaceae bacterium
CGAGTGCGTACAGGTAGTCCACCGGAATGTTCAGGATGCCGGAGAACTGGCGGATCAGGTGCCCCGAACTGGGGCTGCGTCGGTCGTGCTCGATGTCGTTGAGGTACTGAGGGGATATCGACCCGCCGCCCTCTTCCTTCATCACGCGCGCTGCGAGCTCCTTCTGGCTGAGACCGAGGCCCTTGCGGGCCTTCGAAATCGCCTGGCCGAAGGTCACACCGTCGGCGGACATGGCCGGTTCATCGCTTGCTCTCCCTGTCAATCCGCTTGTTCGTACGGACATCGTTTGATACGCTCATCTGCGTAGAGATTCAATGGTGAGGACAGCGCCGCACATGACATGTCGGGGACCATTTCTGGGCGCACATGGATGTGACCGCGTCAAGTCTCAGGTCGTGCTGAAGCTATCGCACTTGGGCGCGCCCACTCATGCCGTCGCTTTGCTCTTATCCGGCTCCGTGCTCTGAAGGCGAAGTAATGTGCTCGAAGAAGATCGAAAAGGAGATTAATGACCTTCACGCTTTGGTCAGCAATCTCGATCCGAACGAAAATGGTGACGATGGGTATATTGAGATAGTTGAAGTTCCGGCACCAAATGCTTCGACGCCGAAGCCGACGCCGACGCCTGTCAAGGCTCCAGCCCATCTCAAGCCCGCCCTGCCTCCCCCAACAAAGTCACCAAATATCTTTGAGAGGACCTTTTCATTCAATGGCGCAACCGATCGTAGGTACTTTTTTTGGAATTCACTGGTGTTGCTGATTGCTTCGGCTGTGGTGCTCGGGCTTGTTGATGCTGGCGAGATGGCAGAAGGATGGGGGGTGCTTGCATTGGGGATTGCAGCGTGGTCACTGGTTGTAAATACTGCCAAACGATGGCGCGATACTGGATATAATATGTGGTGGCTGACAACTCTTCTCATACCCTATGTCAATCTCATCACGATACTATTCGTTTTATTTGCGCCATCGAAGCGTAGCCCATAGAGAAAATGATCAATGTCCAATAAAACAAGCGACAAGATCGGAACGAGCAGAATGCATAGAATCATCCCATGCTTTCACGGCGTTTGCGCTTCTCCCTCCGAAGAAGCCACCATGAAGGTTCGCGTATCGGGGTCCACCAAGGGTGTGCCAGGAGTGATACTTCTTCCCGGTGGGATCGACCATGACATCTACCTGCCAAATGAATCGATCACTTTTCCCAAGGAGATCTGCCTCCACGAACACGATCTGAGAAACCTTGACTGCTCAAGCCCAGACAACTTCTCGTTCACCCATTACGGCCCTCACAAGCAGGATAAGCCAACAAATCAGGACTTCGCCCTATCCGGTCACTTTGGAGATGACACACGACATATGGCGAGGTTTGCCATTCTTGCCGATGGCATAAGTAATGGCTTCAGCTTCTCTCAGCGAGGGGCTCATCTATCATGTTTTGCTGCTTACCAGTGCCTCAAGAACCTTTACCAGAGGTTAAGTACATCTAACCAAACGCTGAACGAGCGGGACATCGAGCGATTCCGCAGCGATTTGGCCGAGAAGATCAACGAGTATTTTTCTCTAGACAGGGAGCACTTGTTGTCGGTTTTTGAGGCCGAACACTCGGCGCCTGCGAATATTGCCTCACAAGTTTGGCACAAAAGCTTCAAGGATAAGCCGGAAAAATGGTATGGAAACACGCTTCTGGTTTCTTTCTTGTCGCCGTTTGGCGGGTTTGTTGTGTATGCTGGCGACGGTGGCATTGTCCTCCTCAAAGGTGGTGGCATCATCAAGGAGGTGATGCGATCTGATCCTACCTCCACCATTAGCCGATTTGTCTCTATGGGTGTGACAGGCGCAAAGTTTCTGGGAGCCCTCGTGGGTTACGAGGAGACAGATGACTTTGTTGAGATCATTTCTGCTACAGACGGTTTAGATCGAACCTATCAACTCAATGATCTTGACCTTACTTCAATCTTTTCCAGTGACGCCAGTCTTAGCGTCCTTATCGATCAGATAGGGAATATTGACCAACGCGTGCCGGGAGAGGTTGACTTCGATAATTATTCTATTGGGCGGATATTCCTACCACTTGCGTCACGGCCGAATGATCGCATGACTGGGAACGGTGAAGCCGTCGTTCCTGTCGCGCTGAAGACACCTGATGAAGGCGCCGATCATGAGCATCAGAGAGGTTACGAGCCGACAGTAGCATCTGTCGAAAAAAAAAGGCGGATCGCAGCATGAAGTTACCACTTACACCAGTTCTCTTGGGCGTAGCGATCGGCCTGGGCCTCAGCAACGCTCTCGTACTCGGCCTGGCTTCCATGAACAATTCGGAGACAGCACCGGAGTCCGCCTACCGACCGGAAATGGCAGCAGCGGACGCGGCCGCGAGGATGGCCGCCACGAGCGCGCGAGAGCTTTCGGTTCTTCAGAGTACAGTCCTGAGGTTAACCGAAGCGGCCAACGCAGCCCGGGAGCAGGCGGAAGCGGCCCAGCAGGCGCTGACCGCGGC
>JAGQPW010000287.1 GCA_020426515.1 Planctomycetaceae bacterium
GTCGGTTCCAGTCATCGACGTTGCCAGGTTCGGCCAACAGTCCTGTCACACCCTCGGCGACAACCTCCGGCAGGCTGCCAAGTCGGCTTCCCAGCACTGCCTTGCCAGACGCCATGCCTTCCACGGCCGTTCGACTCAATCCATCCTGCGCCAACGTGGGGACCACCACGACGTCAACTCGTCGATACCAGTCCGGAAGCTGAGTTTGTGACTGCCAGCCAATCCAGCGCAGGAACGGTTCGTCAACTCCGGATACTCGGTCTGCTGTGACCCACAGTTCAAAGTCCTGGCGATGCTCCCAAAGAGCTCGGCAGGCATCTCGGACGACAGAGAACCCTTTGATTGGCTCATTCGGCAACCCTGCGAACAGAAATCGAACGGGACGTGACAAATCCGCACATTCCGTCTCGGAGAAATCCACTGCGGGAAACCTCGCCGAATCCATCCCCCAGGTGACGACGCGAACATTCTCGCAGTACGGCTCCCACAATGCTTTGGCCGACTTGTTGAGCACCAAGACGGCCGTTGCCTCGCGAACTGAGGCCCGCAGAAGTGCGTCGTAAGATTTCGAACCGACTCCGCTGAATGTTCGCTCGGCACGGTGCAAAGCACCCGAGGACCAATCGTTCGCGCGAAGGCATTCCGCACACGACTCCGGATCTTTTGGTTGAGACTGTGAGCATTGCAGAAATGCACCTGACGGACCTGGCTTCAGGCGGAGGTTATTTAAGGGGCACACGCATTCCAAAGCCTGCATGCGCAGGAGATACGAATACCCCTTCATGGCCGCAGCAAGGTGCGGCTTGAAGTTCCAGCAGTCAGTGATAACGACGTGTTCAGGGGAAAATGCATCAACTGCCTCACGAAACTTGCGTTGCACATTCTCAACAGTCCAATCGGCCTCGGAGAACGCGATTGGCACTGTCGGTATCGGGCAGTCGACATCGACGCTCCCGAGCCGCCAGCTGGGAAACACCGGATGAAGCAGTGCAACCTCAAAGCCTGCTTTCGATAAGAACTGCACCAGCTCAACAGTGTGAATAATGCCGCCCCCCGTAGACGGCCAGTTGAAGAGAAAGCTGAGCACAGCGATCCGTGGTCGTCTCACAGGTTTTCGAGGATTGTTGCCCGAGCCTTCAGCCAGCAGGGAGAGATTATGTAAAACGGCGGCTCCACAGTCCCCCGATCGCTTCAGCGATTCCAGCTGCAGTTCAGCGCCACGAGGGTCTCCTAGCGCCGCGTCCAGTACGGCCACGTTGTTGCGGATCGTATTTTTTTGAGGACCTTCTGGTGCGTGTGCCAGCAGTTGATTCCACACGGCCCGGGCCTGCAGCAAGTCACCCTGCATTGAAAGCTGCGTGGCGCTGCGTAGCTCGGCCACGTGCGTCAGTGGCTCTGGGGGCAGGACGGACTCATTCCCGATGTTCTGCGACAGAGATGACGCCCGTGGTTCCATTCGTTGTTCCTTGCACGGAGAACGTCGAGAGCAGCAAATGATGCGCACACGGATAGCATGATCAATCTATCAATACAAGGAGGACACCAGCAGTTTTCCTTGAGAGCAATCCCACAGGCTTACGCACCTTGCCTATCCGGCTGTAATATTATCGTTGCGTCTGCATTAGCGTGCGGGTCCTCAGGTTGAAAAATGTGACGGTTGCCTGAGTTCCACAAAGGATTTTCACTGGCAGGCCGACTTAGATCGTGATAGAAGACTGAACATGGACTAAGGGCCCGACAATCAACCGGGCCGAAGGGTCAGGAAACCCATAGTTCGTTCAATCAACGGAAGTGTCTCGATGGCCTCTCTAATGCGATCGGATCAACGTCGATGTTGAGCATTTCTGTTCATTTGCTGCGGTCCAGTTTCAGGGACGATTGGGGTCGAGGCAAAGGCCCGCACAAAGGGCTGGGGCGGGTCGTCGGTTTGATCGCGTGGTGGGTGGTGATGTGGGCGGTCAGCGCAGGGTCGAACGACGCCCATCGAAGGAGTTCTGTCTTCCCACGTCCGTCGAATCTTGAGAGTCGTCTCAGTTTCCAGGTGACTTCCGCGAACGGGAGGTTTTGATGTCCGATACTGCTTGCGAGTGCAGCCTCTTAAACCTGTTGTGTCTGTTGGCGGCGGCTGGGATTGTGCAGGTGACGACCACGTCCTGCGAGATTTGTCCGCCGACGCAGTCGCCGCTGTTGCCACCGTGGTGTGGAGATGGTGGTGACGATGACTGTGGCTGTGACTGCGGCTGTGGCTGATGAGTCACGGATTGAATCGCGGGGATGAGCGTCTTTCCTGCGGGCTGTTTTCTGCTCCCATGGCCCTGGAGCCATCACGATGTCTCAGCCGGTCTTCCCCGTTCCCCAGCCGCTCCGTTCGGGTTCCGCTGCTGGTCCCGGTCCCGCAGCGATCTCACCGGTCCAGAGTTATGACCAGCTGAAGGCCTCGTTGGGGCGACTCGCGCGACCGGTGCTGCCCCGGTTC
>JAGQPW010000288.1 GCA_020426515.1 Planctomycetaceae bacterium
CTTTCCCTTTGATGAAGTTCGAGCGGCGGAACAACGTCTTGCGCTCGGTTCCCAGAACGTAAGTACGTTCTTTGGGCTACCGCATCGGCGGAATCACATTGCCATCTCTGCCAGTCATGCCTACTTGCCCACATTTGGAGGAGGGCTACTTGTCTTTCCGCTGGCCGGTGGGGCCTCCCATGTGTTGGACACCAGCACGGGATTGCCATCTGAGACAATACAAGCGGCACTCGTGGTGGACAGAATGCTCTACTTGTGGGTGGGTGACTATCAAAAGACCGCGACTTTTTGCGAACTGGATCTCGATAGCAAGGAAGTCCGCATCTTGGCCGCCTCTGAGCGAAAGGAACGGATGTCACTCCTCGACGACCTGACGGGCGCTCGCTGTGAGATGCTGCGGCAGCACCCCCAGGATGGAGCAATCCAAATGCTGATTCTGGGTGGCATCGGAAGGACCGGTATCGATGACCGCAATGGCCTATGGGAACTCAACGTGGCAAGCGGCAGTTGGACGCAACTCCAAAGGCGCACTGATGCCTCGACATTCATGTCGTTTCATCCGCCAACCTCGCTGTTGCTCCAACAATCCCGCCCGGGCGATCAAGCGGGCCGCACGCATGTTGAATTCGACTGCGACACCAGACAGCGTAGAACACTCGCGGGGATTCGTCAGGAAGCCGGTCTGCCCAGTCTACTGCAAGTGACCGATCAATCAGAGTGGTGGCGCGAAGGCCAACGTCTCTGGCGAGTTGACCGGCAAACTGGTGAAGTCACCACCTGGGAATACGATCCCGGCAATTACGCCGGAAACGACCTGATCTACATCACCCCGGATGAAGCGCATGTTGTGGTTCAGTCGGGAGCGAGGATGTGGATCGGTTCCAAACCACGGTTTAATATCGAGTAGCTCGGTTTACTGTGGGAGCACTATTGTTCAACACGTTCACTGACGATCCAACGTTCCGTGAACCGCTTCTCTGTCGGTCAGACGACTCCATCGATTGTGACGTCATGGTCGTGTCCCTGTTCGAAACGACCACCGGCGTGACGACACGCGAAACTCCCACAGCTTCGTTTGAAGTATCGACCGCCGTTGCGGAACAGGAGAGGGGCGCTCAGTTTCATTTTTGAGATGCGCACAAGTGTCACTCAATCCGCTCATACGTGCTGTGTACAATACATTGTGTGGAGTCCAATGAAACACGGAGAGGACTCACACATGAGGATCGATGTGTTCTTCGTTCTGTGCCTCGACTTCCCTTGGGAGTCGTAGTCGACTCGTTTGAAAGGACAGATCCATGAAGCCCCAACCTCCCAAAATCGGATCGCTGCAGTCGCTCTTTGAAGAACACCGCGCTCTGCAAGCGGAATGTCAACAGTGGCGCGACTGGTGGACTGAGCTCAGCGAGATGGGCGCGCCCCACTTCGGTGAAATGGGGGACCGTTTGGCGACATTCCGTGAACACTTGGCGAGCCACTTTCGACATGAAGAGACGGACGGCCCCCTCGCTGACCGCGAGACGCCTGAAGTCCGTGCTCTGTGGCAGGATCATGTAGAGCTCCTTTCCAACCTGGATCTGCTCATTGATCGCCTGCATGCATGCGGTCCAGAAGTCGGGTGCTGGGGAGACGCTCGACGTGACTTTGAGTCGTTTCTCGACCGGCTTTGTCAACACGATGAGGCCGAGAACCGGCTGATGTCCGCTGCGGGCGAATGAGACGCAGGCGTGCTCAATCCAAGTCTGTCAATCGACTCATGCCGGCCTAGCGCACACAGCCATCTTGCTTGCAGGTTCACGGAGCATGCCACTGATCTCAGGACTGGCCGACCGGCGCAGCCCTGAGATCTGGCCACCACGCATCGGAGAAAGCGGTGACATCGCACAGGGAACTCTTGGTCGCGGGGCTGCAGAGTCCCGCTGCGTACCCGCACGATGTTCGCAGCGTGCAGGTGCGTGAAACCCACATTTCGTGGGTCTTTCTGACCGGCGAGTTTGCCTACAAGGTCAAGAAGCCGGTGCAGACGCCGTTCCTCGACTTCCATACTTTGGAACAACGAGAGGCGATGTGTCACGAAGAGTTCCGACTCAACCGAAGGCATGCGAGCAATTTATACTTGGATGTCCTGCCAATCACGGGAAGCTGCTCCGCACCGCAGCTCAATGGGACTGGTGAACCAATCGAATACGCGCTGCAGATGCGTCAGTTCCCCGAGAAGGCGCTCTTGAGCCGAATGGCGGAAGCGGGCAATCTACGACCGGACCATGTCGATGAGCTGGCCCAAGTTGTTGGGCGCATGCATGCAACCACGACCGCTCTCCCTCTGGATGCCCCGTGGGGTCGGGCCGACACGATTGTTCGCGAGGCCCATGACAACTTAGCAGCTCTAAACGCCGCTGCCTGCCCTGCCGTCCTGCAGCAGACAGACCAACTCACGCGCTGGACCGCGACTGCCGCTAAACGACTCCATCGGG
>JAGQPW010000289.1 GCA_020426515.1 Planctomycetaceae bacterium
TGATGACTCCGTCAGGAAGCAATGTAACGGTGACATTTTGAGCGCCGATGTTGTAGGTCAGTTCACGGACCCACGGCGATGCTGGATCTGTTCCCTTCTGGATGAACTTCACTGGTTCATTCCGCAGTTTTCCGGTGATCACATTGTCCTTAATGGTTCCATCAATCGTTGCTTTCCAGGTCCCAGCCGAAACCGTATTGACATCGTTGTCCGCTTGCGGGGAAGTGAAGGGGACCATGATGCCCTTGACGGTGCCGTTGCGGAGATAGAACGACCAGCGAATCGAAAAATCCGAGATGGTGAACACGGCATCGATGACGGCGACTTCGGGAATGACGGGAATTGTATCGGGCGGCACCTCTTTGGAATCCGCCGGAGATGCAGGCGTCTCTTTTGCCAGTTGTTTTGATCGTGCTTCCAGATCCTTCCAGCGGTCCGGGTTATCCGCGCCAGGGGCAGCTATTCTGGGGACATCAGGCGACGACCCCAGAGCATCTCGTGCCAGTTCTAGCTCCAGCTTTTTCGTGGCTTCCAAGACAAGGAACTCTTCACGGTTTTTGCGCGCCTGTTCGATCAAATGCTTCCGCTCCAGATCTCGATTTTCCGGACGCGCCAGGAATTCAAGCCGGTTCTTTTCCGCGAGATCGCGGTAGTACTTCCGGTCCTCGTTTTGCCAGCCCTCCAGTGTTTGGATGACCGTACCAGAAACCGTCACGTTGTATCCCCACACCGCGGCCGCAGCACCACCTGCAGCGCCAATCAGCCCGCCCACCATCATGCCTGGAGGACCCGCCAACGCGAAGCCGTAGGTCGCCCCGAGTCCACCAAATGCTTTGGCCCCCACATAGGCAACACCGGACTTTGCCAACTCATTGGTTCCGGCAACCAATGCGCTATCGATATTACCTTCCACAACGTGGCCCATGATGGTGGCCCCGCTGTCAGCGAAAATGTTGGCCTTTCCGATGTTGGCGATGTATCGACGATCCATGGACTTGCGGCCAACCACCACGAGGTTGCCCCAACTCTTTCGCCACGACGCCAGGACGTCGTCAGCCACGTGCGCCACACCACCTCCGGTCGGATTAGTGCGCCATTCGAATGCCGTCGTCCGCCAGAGTGAAAACCTGCTGTGAGCCCCGCCGATTGCTGCAGATCCGCTGTCACGCGCCCGAGCCCCCTGCTCTCCGGGGGGAGATTCCTGCGCAATGGCCGGGTAGACAAACAAATGCAATAGCACGAACAGTGCCGTCAAGGACGTACAGCGCAGTGCAAGGGACCTCATTTCGCGTCCTCCTGTGTCGACTCGACGGCTTTGCCCCCCTTTAAGACCTCGAACATCGTAGGGAAGTGAAACAGGTCCATCCGCGCCAGTCGGAAATCGTCGGCCTCACGACTGAACGTGAGAGCCAGGAAGAAATCGGGATTCTTATCCGGCACCAGAAAGACCAGGGCTTGAGTCTTGTCGGCCATCCAGTACTGCGGCTGGAACTCAGGAAAGTCCGCGGGCCTGATTCCTCGGATGATGTCCGCCATGTCGGGTTCCGTCTTATTGGCCCGTGCGAGTAGCTCTCCAATCTGTCCATTGGCTCCGCGCGTTCGAAATTCGGCAATTTGCTGCTGCAGCGCCTTCACGACAGGTTTTTTCGGCTGTGGAGAATCCAGCTCGAACACACGGGCAAGGCTGTCGATCAACTGCATTGCGGCCGCAGCCTGATCGAGATCGGTCAGTTCCGCGTCTCGATCAGCGAGTTTGAGAGTTTGTTTCCATGGGGTGGCGGCAACGGTCGCCACCTCGAAATCTCGCACGTTGTCGGTCGTCGCTCGTACGAGTTGTTCGATGCGATTTCCATCGCGTCTGAGCCACTCTGGTCGCAGATCGAAAGGAGGTTCGCCGCGCCGCCGCAGCCATTCCCCGGTCATCAATTCGAGATCGATGATTCGGGCTTTGCCTGAAACGACTTGCCACTCCGTCAAGATCCAGACATCGCTCCAAGGATGGTAGAAGCCGACGACCGGTTTCTGAGAGGTAGGCCGTCCAAGACTGAACAGGGCACGAGAGAAGAAGTAGGACCATCCCACGTCCACCTGCTTGCCCCAAGCCTGTTGGCCCAGTTCGGCAACGCGTGGTGCGAGAGTTGCTGATGCGTAGTCACGAAACGCGGAGCTGCCCTGCATCGCACAGGCATTCCGAAATTCGAGGACACTGCTCCAGAGAACCTTGAGGTCCGCAGCCGCTTTGAGATCACTCTCGGAGACAACGTGTTCATCTTGTGTTGCCGACTCAGATCCCCCGGGCTCGAACCGAGCCGCCAAGTCGGGTGGACTGCGTTGGTCATCCTGAGCAAACTCACGAAACGTCTTTACGGTTGAGATGAACTCGCGGACAAACCCCTCGATGGCAGGCTGCGTCGTCTCCATTGTGAGAGCAAGGTCATCATCAAGTTGCCACAACGCGTGTGCC
>JAGQPW010000028.1:0-15589 GCA_020426515.1 Planctomycetaceae bacterium
GGGTGGACCGGGCATGCCGGAAATGTTGACTCCGACCTCAGCCCTGATGGGGGCGGGACTTGGAGACAAGGTGGCGCTCATCACCGATGGCCGCTTTTCTGGCGGCAGTCACGGCTTCATCATCGGCCACGTCACTCCGGAAGCCCAGGTTGGCGGCCCGATTGGACTGCTGCAGGATGGCGACATCGTTACGATCGACGCCGTCGCCAATGAAATCAATGTCGACCTCTCAGTCGCCGAATTCGACAAGCGCGCCCGCAACTTCACTGCCCCCCCTCTTCCGGCAACACGAGGGACGCTGTTCAAGTACATCAAGAACGTGAAGAGCGCCAGCGAAGGTTGCGTGACCGACGAGTAATCTTCAGGACATACAATGAAGCGACGACGCAAACCGGACCTTTCGTTGCCAGTCATCGGCTGGCGGGAGTGGGTAGGGCTTCCGTTGCTGTCAGTGGATGCCATTAAAGTCAAAGTTGATAGTGGAGCGCGAACGTCCTCATTGCACGCGTTCCATGTCGAGCGATTCCGCAAAGAGGGCGGAGACTTCGTGCGGTTTCAGGTGCATCCTCTGCAGCGGCGGTCGGATGTGACGATTGAATGCGTAGCTCCGCTGCTCGATTACCGAGAGATTCGCAGCTCAAACGGAGCGGTCACGCAGAGGGCGGTGATTTCGACCCAGCTGGCCTTGCTCGACGAACTGATCGACATTGAATTGAGCCTGACACGTCGCGATCAGATGGGATTTCGAATGTTGCTGGGGCGTGAGGCAATTCGTAGTCGCTTCCTGGTTGACTCCGGGCTGTCCTATTGCGACAGTTCCCGCCGTCCGGCAAAGCGCCCCCGTAAGGGGAAGTCGTCCGGACCTGAACAAACCTGACTGTTCGGCCCTCGTCCCGCTCCCGGATCTTGTATGTCGCCCACGGATGATCCCATCCCTACGTCGGAGTCGGAACCCGCTACGGAAGTTCCCACGACAGACCAGCCGCCAGCCGCAACTCCGGCTCCGCGGCCTGCCGTCAAAATTCCGGACGAGTGGCCGCCCAGCATGCGAATTGCGATTCTTTCGCAAAAGCAAAGCCTGTACTCCACGCAGCGATTGAAGCAGGCAGGAGAAGAGCGCGGGCACAAAGTGGACGTGATCGACTATCTGCGCTGCTACATGGACATCACGTCCCATCGCCCGCGAGTCATCTACTCCGGACGCGAACTGAGCGACTACGACGCCATCATTCCCCGAATTGGAGCCAGCTACACCTTCTACGGCACAGCGGTGGTGCGTCAGTTCGAGATGATGGGGGTCTTTTGTGCCAATGAGTCCCAGGCCATTACCCGCTCGCGCGACAAGCTGCGCTGCCTGCAGTTGCTGGCTCGCGACGGCATCGGCCTGCCGGTAACCGGATTCGCGCACTCCACAAAAGACATCGAAGGGCTGATCGATATTGTGGGGGGAGCACCACTGGTCGTGAAGCTGATTGAAGGGACTCAGGGAGTGGGCGTGATTCTGGCCGAGACGCAAAAGGCGGCCGAGGCCGTAATTGAAGCCTTTCGCACACTGGATGCCAATATTCTGGTGCAGGAGTTCATTCAGGAAGCCCAGGGAAGCGACATTCGCTGCTTTGTGGTTGGTGGCAAAGTCGTGGCGTCGATGATTCGCAAGGCTCCCCCAGGCGAATTCCGCTCCAACCTGCATCGCGGCGGGACCGCACAGAAGGTCAAAATCACCCCCGAAGAACGAACAACCGCCTTGCGGGCCGCAAAGGCGATGGGGCTCTCTGTCGCGGGGGTCGACATCCTGCGATCCAATCACGGCCCTGTTGTGATGGAGGTGAATTCCTCACCCGGACTGGAAGGGATTGAAGGGGCGACCGGAGTGAATGTTGCCAGCAAAATCATCCAGTATCTGGAGCGACATGCCCGGCCAAACGACACCAAGGATCGCATCAAGGTGTGACCGTGATGCGTTGCAGTGGCGGCTACGAATCGAGTGACACTCCCGGCGGCAACACGAAGCGAATGGGCTTCGTGCAAAATCGACAGGCGACTTTGGCTTTGAGGTAGTGCTTGGCAACGCGGAGCGATTCTTCGCAATGCGGGCAGCGGGCATAAATTCCCTGAATCGCCTGCTGGTGCTGTTCGGGGTCCAGCCGGAAGTGGCTCGCGCAAAAGTTGCAGGCGATGCGTTTGCCAGCGTATTCGTGACCAATTCGCAATTCTTCGTGACAGCGCGGGCAGGGGACGAGATAGCCGCGCACCTCGCAGTCGGCCACCTGAGCGATCTCCCGCAATGGGACAAACTCCGGGTATTCAATGACCGATGGTTTCAGGTCCGCATTGAGCAGGGCGCGGCATGTGGCGCAGCGAATCAGTTTGGGGGGCATGTTGTCCCCGCAATCAGGACAGGGGCCTCCAGGCCAGGCAGGCATGGCGAAACTCCAGGCAGAAAGCCAGCAGATGGGAAGACAGGAGCGCCAAGTGTCTCAGGATTTTTCGCGACTTGCAATCAGTGACCGGGACGAATTCGTGCGGCTCTGAACGTTGTGCGCCAGCGGGAACGCGAGGACCGGACGTTTAAGGGGATGCCCTCAATGGATATCCGGCTCATTGCCTCGGCCCCGGTCCACTTTGCATCCCGCCTTCTCCCGAAGTTCCTCTCGGCACCATCAACAGGATGCCCCTGCCAGACCGGCGGCGCAACTGATCATTCTTGACGCCTTTACAGTGGGGCGGTAAAACTTGGTGAAAGCTTTCTGATCCTGCGGGACAGAATGGCGTATCAGTGTGTGCATTAAGGAGTGAGAAATCGATAAGTCGCGTAAAGGGCCCAACAACCCAAATCAGCATCGGATGAACGATCAGATTCGTATCCCACAGGTACGACTCATTGATCAGGACAACGAAATGATCGGTGTCATCGCCACTTCCGAAGCGCTGAGGATGGCGACGGAGCTCGGCATGGATCTCGTTGAAGTGGCTCCGACGGAACGTCCGCCCGTGTGCCGTATCATGGACTACGGGAAGTTCAAATACGAGCAAAAGAAGAAGCAGCAAAAGAATCAGAAACAGCACCAGGTCCAGGTGAAAGAGATTCGGCTGCGTCCAAAAATTGGCGACCACGACGTCGAATTCAAGACCAAACGTGCCCGCGAGTTTCTGGAAGGTCGCGACAAGGTGAAACTCAACGTGATGTTTCGTGGCCGCGAAAACGCGCACCACGAACGTGGACGAGAGATTCTCCAGCAGGTCATTACTGCTCTGGAAGACATCGCGAAGGTCGAAAAGACGCCTGGAATGGAAGGTGGCCGCAGCATGACTGCGGTGCTCACTCCTAAATAGCCGCTGGCTACGGTGAATGCGAGAATCGGCGGGGAGCATTGGCTCCCCGCTAGCGTTTGATGGCCTGCCAGTGAAACTCCTCGTGGCCATGAGAGCCCACGATTTCGACTTCGGCGTGATACGTCTGGCCCCGCAGCGCAATTTTCCAGTGGGCCGGTGCTCGTGCCAGCCATTCAAACTCACCAGCATCACGCTGCCGGACCGATCCTCGATTGCCGCTGACCGGCCCCTCGTAGGTGAGGTAGTGCAGCCGATGTTCCGGGAGTGGTCGGGCCTGCAGCCGCAGCGTTTCGCCGGGCACTGGTTGCAGGTCCGCAGGCAGCCGCCATGTCAGCAGGGCTCCATTCTCCTCCAGCATGAAATCGAGATGTGGCTCTGGATGGTCATGTTCCAGGATCACGAATCGCGGCATGATGTGGGCTCACTCCGGCGAGTTCAGTTCAAGTGAGGTCCAGAGCGTGGGATCCGCGGCGAAGGGGAAATCTTCCCCGACCGAGAAGTACTCATGCCCCAGTTGCTTGTCGCGAACGTGCAGGTAGAAGCCGAGTCGACCCACCCCAACGGGGTCGTAGCCGTGCAGAATGTGGGCCGGAAACCATGCAGCGACCTGCCAGCCTTTGGGAGAGACCGACGACTCCAGCAGGACATCGTCGGGGTCAATCTCGGGAGCATCTTCCGCAGCGCGGGGAACGGGGTGCTGCAGCAGCGTGGGTTCATCGCCTTTGGCACCGGAGCCGACGGGCAGCAACGTGAACAGATGACAGAACCGTGAAGCGCGGTGAATGCTGCGGGTGTCGCGGGTGTCGATCCAGATTCGGCAACCATCGGCCTTTTCGGGCAGCATGGAATCACCCACGGGCGGGCGCGTCGTGCCGGTCACCTGCACGGAGATGGCCAATCCCTCAGGGTTCCAGGCCATCCGCAGTTCGCTGAATCCTGCCTGTCCATCCAGTTGCGACGGAAAAGGAACGCGGCAACTCTCGGGAAGCGCCAACAACGGAGCTTTGGCTCGCGGAAGGACGTCCACCCTGGGAACAGGGAGCATGGCTCGAAACAGGAACGGTGCCGGGATGATGGACATGGTTTCGTTGATCGTTGAGTGCGGCGATGTCGCCGTTGACGGATGAAAATCCAGCGGCCAGAAGCTCACAAGTTGGGGTCAGTTGTCGGAAGGGGAATCGTCGATTCTGGGAAGTGACGGAGAGGCCTGGTCGTTCCACTCAGGGATCTGCACTTGAATGTCGTGCTGCTGGCGCTGTCGACTCAGACGCTGGTCACGTGACTGCACCCACCACACGACGGCCACCAGTACGATCACAACGAGGGCGATTCCCCCATTGGCAACCCAGCCGGGAACCAACGGGGCGTGCGGAACGACTGGGCGAATCTGCAGTGTGCTGGCAAGAATCAACGGGGCACGGCGGGTCACTTTGTCCGCTGACGGATAATAGTAGATCTTGAAGAAGTAGCCGGTAACCTCGACTCCATCGACAAGTTTGTCTCCCAGCGGCAGCCCCTCGGGGCGTTCCGTGAACACAATCGTGGCTGGATGTCCCTGAGAATCGTCCGTGAACAGAGCCGCTTCGTACACCTGCCTGATCCCCCAGGGATTCTCTGCAGCATCGTAGCTGACGACATTCAGGACATGTCCGCGCAGCGTGACCGGCTGGCCCCGGTACAACTCGGGGTGGTCCAGCATGTCCTTGAAGATGGGAAACGGTGTGGCCTGCCGGCGCTGCTGCAAGAGGTCGTTCGCCTCGCGACGCATCTCATTGAGCGGAGTGATCGTCGCCCGATGCAGCAAGCCATAGTAGGCTTCGTTTTCCTCGTAGGTCAGGTAGTCATTGTCAGTTACGGCCGACAGATCAACCTCGGGCCGGTCAGCGGATGCGGTTGGTGCGACGTCATCGCTTCGCCCAGTCGTCGGGTTGGGCAGTACAAACGCAGCCGAACTAAACACGGTCAGCAGACCGGTCAGGCAAGTCGAGAGAAAGCGGCGATACTGGGACGTCATGGAGCGGCGTGCGGCTGAGGGAGACCGGTCAAACAGCGTTTATGATCTGACTTGAGGGAATCCGCCGCAAGGGGCCGGGCTTTGCAATCCTTACAAACCCCATCGGCAGATACTGCCCTTCGTCTTGACCCTTTTTTGCGATTTCCTGTAGAAACTCGTTCCCACGACGCAGGCGTTTCCTTCCCCTCTCAACGTCTGCTCAGAAGCCTCTCTCTTAGTCTCCCCCGCAAACTCAGGATGGATTCGATGTTCGGAACCCGATTTCACCATTTTGCCGCGTGGGTCGTTGTCGCGACCACAAGCAGCTGGACCGCCTCTGCTCAGGCTCAATTCTTCAACTCCTGTGCTCCGTGTGGCGGCACTCCAGTGGCCCAGATTGCCCCGCCGGTGGCATTCAACAGCTGCGCATGCATGCAGCCTGTGACCCAGACTGTTTACCGCGATGTGCCGGTCACCGAATACCGCACCGTTCAGAAGACGGTCAAGCAGCCCAAGATCGTGACGGTCATGGAAGAACAGGACGTCACCGTCTACAAGACCGTGACCGAAGCCAAGACCGTGAGTGTTCCCAGTGTTGAATACCAGACGGTGACGGAGAACGTTCCCGTGACGGTGAACAACAGCTACTGGCGGACGGTTTACCAGTGCGTCCCCAAAGTGTCGCCCTGCCAGTACGATTCCCGCCCCACTCTGCTGGGCGAAATGAACCGTATGGGCTACGCCATGCGATCAGCCTTCACGCCGAACCAGATTGCTCGCCGTGAGTTTGTCCCCAACGTCTCTCAGTACGCCGTGGCGCAGCAGCGGACCGTCGCCGTCCCCACCACCCGCCAGGTGACCTACAACGTGGCTCGCGTCGTTCCCGTTCAGGAACGCCAGCAGGTCGCTGTGCAGAAGACCATCTGGGAAGACGCCACCGTCACCGCGTACGAACCGTTCACCACCACCCGCCGCGTCGCCGTGGGAGCCACCACGCAGTATGCCTATGTGAATCCCTACGGTGGAACGACTGCCACGGCCGCCGCTCCGACCCCTGCCGACAACTCACAGACGGCTCAGGCTCCTGCCAGCAGCAACACCAAGCAGTCCGCCCGGGACATGGGAACGATCAACCTGAATTCTGCCCCCAAGTCGAACGTGCCAGTCCAGCAGCCTACGTATCAGGCTCAGCCCGAAGCTCAGCCAGCACCTGCTGCTGATGAGCCAACCGGCCCAGTGGCATCGACCAAGCCCGCCAGCCTGGAAACGGCTGGATGGCGAGCCCATCAGCCAGCCGGGTCGGGGAAGCCCGCTGTCGCTGGTGCAGGCCTGAGCGTGGTGAGCAACTAAGACTCGCTGAACCGTTCCGAATTCAGCAACCCTCCGGGAACCCGCATCGACTCATGTCGGTGCGGGTTTCTTTGCGTTGGGGGCCTGGGGTTGGATCAGGCCTGGGCAAGCAGAAACACCGGAAAGATAGCCATACCGGATGTTTGACACCATTGCGCCTGATGCATAAATTATCGCTTGTACCTTTTGATTCTGGGTAGCCGATGGTGTCGTCGGTAAACCCTTTCTGTCTGGAGCAGCCATGCAGGTATTGAAGAGACGTGCTGGATTTACTCTCATCGAGCTTTTGGTGGTTATTGCGATCATTGCCATCCTCATCGCGTTGCTGCTGCCTGCGGTGCAGCAGGCCCGCGAAGCGGCTCGACGGTCGCAGTGCAAGAACAATCTGAAGCAGATCGGATTGGCGCTGCACAATTACCACGATACACACAACGTGTTTCCGCCAGGATTTTTGGAGGGTCACGGCTGGACGGCCAGCGCGTTCCTGCTGCCATTTGTCGATCAGGCGCCGCTGTATCAGCAACTCAATGTGAACGGTCCAATTAATCTGGCGAACACAACGATCCTGGGACTGGCCCGCACGCCGCTGCCGGGATTCCTCTGTCCGTCCAGTCCTGAACCGAATCCTCAGCAGAACCCGGACATCCCGGTCGTGGTTGGCGGGACAACTTACCGGATTGCCGTTTCCAACTATGTGCCCATCGCTGGTCAAAATGACCTGCGCTGCAATAGTTCGTTAACGAGCCAGACCGGGCTGTTCTTCTCCAACAGCAAGATCAACTTCGCCTCGATCACCGACGGCAGTTCGAACACGTTTGCCTACGCCGAACGGACAACACTGGGCGTGACGAACGGCGGCACGTGGGCGGCAGTACGAACCGACGCGGGAGGCCCGAATTTCTGCGGTCCGAACAACTTTGAATCGATCCGGGACGGCACGATCCCCACCCGCAACAGCTGGGCCATGATCAATGGAACTGGCTATCAGTTCGGGCCCAGCAGCCTGCACGTCGGCGGAGCCCATTTCCTGATGGGAGATGGCGCAGTGCGATTTGTCAGCGAAAACATTGACGCCGTTAACAACACCACCCCCATGAGCACGTATCAAAAACTCGGCTGTCGCAACGATGGCGAAGTGATCGGCGAGTTCTAGTCGCCACTCCAGAGAAGCGTGCCCATTTCCAATGCTGAAGACTGGTGTCTCGAAATGCGACGTTCGATTCTGTTGAATCTGCTGTTGGTCATTGCCACCACAATTGCCGGGTGCAGTTCTGGTGCAAGCGATGTTCCGCCACTTGGAAAAGTCACTGGACTGGTCACGATGGACGGCCAACCCGTCGTTGGGGCGGTCGTCGAGTTTCAGCCGGAAAACGGTCGTCCCTCTTCCGGGACAACCGATGACCAGGGACGGTACGAGTTGATATACACCAACGAACTGCATGGGGCGATCGTGGGCTCACATAAGGTCAAAATCTCCACGCCCCAGTATGTCCTGAATGCGGATGGCTCGACCACCGAGAACAAGGAAAGTATTCCTGCCAAGTACAATACGCAGACAACGCTGTCCGCCGAAGTCACAGCTGGATCCAATGATATCGATTTCCAGCTGACGAAGTGACGGGGTACGACTTTCGGGGTCGTTGGCAGACGCAAGCCGGCAGCTCGTCTCGCGGCTCAGTGGGTAACATTCCGGGGCAATGAAACCCGCTGTCGCTGGTGCAGGTATGAGCGTGATGAGCAATCACCAGCTCAAGGTCCCGAAGTTTGCGATGATCTGCGACGTCGTCTCACGCACCTGATGGATGCTGAGACATCACAATGTTGCGGAAAGAAGTGGCCCGAGGTTACAGGCCAGGCGAACTTCAACTCGACATGGACGTGTCCGGCATCAGCTTGACGCCTTGCCCTGAAGACGACACGCAACAAGCGAATTGGCTTCCGCCAATCCGCTTGTCATCGACGAGGGCTTGTGAACAAGGATTACTCCGCGTCAGCAGAAGGGCTGACCGAATTGACGATGCCGAGCATCTCGGTGGCAATTTCCTTCCGCTTATCGGCCGACCTCGCGGTCATAAGCTTCTTGTAGGCGGAATCCAGTTCAGCCTTCTTGGGAAAGCCAGGGTCGAGTGCTTCCATTCCCATTACAACCGGCTGAAGGGCGCTTTCGCCAACTCCCTCATCGGCAATCAGTTGCAGGTCTTTCGCGAGTTGTTTCGGGCTGCCTGCGGGTTCTCGTTCCACGGTCGGTGCCGGGACATACCCTGAGCATCCAGCAGCAAACAAACACAGGAGCAGTCCTGAAACAGCCAGGTTACGTCTCATTGGAATCACTTATGAACAGCTAAGGTCACAACGGATCTGTTGACAACAATTCAGTGCGGCAGAAGCACTAGAATTCCCCCACGACATTCCCGTCACCGCGTCCACCAAGACGCTGCCAAGTGTTCAGGTCGATATTGCTGGAAAAGAAGCGGACCGACCCATCGGCCAGCGCACCCTGCACGCCACCAACGTGTCGGCTCCGAGCGGTCCAGATCCCTTTCCCAGTTCCAGCCCAGCATCCATTGCAGCCTACAAAGCAGTTAGGGAACGGCGAATTGGGAACGTTCATGGTGTTCACCAGATTCTGGCCCGCTCCACCATTCATCCATTTGGTGTTTTCGTTGTAGTTACTGTTCATCGTCGACGTGCTGGTACAAGTTCCTGCAAACGTGGCCAAGTCTCCACTGCTGGGAAATGCATCCGGCATTGAGCCTTGCGAACCGTCGTAGACAGTAGCGGCCAAGGCTCCCATCTTGTCACCCGAAGGAATCAATTGTTCCGTCACCATGAGCACGTTCGAGGTCCCATCGGTCACGTCACGCATACGAACTGGAACCCGGCGATTGAACATGCCGTTTTCGTCACTGATATTTGCAACAGACCAGTACAGATTGGGGCCCATGCTAAGGCCATAGTTCACGCCACTGCCGTTGTACCGCACATCGGTGCTACTTGGCTGGTACTGAAAATCGCTGGGGCAAAGGAGCGTGGCAATCACGTTCTTGGCAAGGGCAGCATTGGGACTGGAATCAGTCAGGCGGCTAAAGTCAATCAGTCCATAGAGCGGTGCTTGATCGATGTAGGGAAGAATCATCGCGTAAGCACTGAACCCGCGATAACTGTCCTGTGGGGACCCCGTTCTCAGCTCGAAAATTCCCTTGGGAAAGATCGAGTGTGTATCGTGGTAATTATGCATTGCCAACCCAATTTGCTTGAGGTTGTTTTTGCACTGCGAGCGTCGGGCCGCTTCGCGTGCCTGCTGCACAGCCGGCAGCAGCAAAGCAATCAGAATTGCGATAATGGCAATCACAACCAGCAGTTCAATGAGCGTAAAACCGGTTCGGCGAATGGACTTCATGGAAATTCTCCAAGGAAGGATAAGGATGGAGGCCGACATAGGCGGGGCAAAACTCAACGTTCCACGCCGACTGATATTCATGAATATCACCGGCTGTACGCGGGGGGGGGATAGATAATATCAACAGGCACCGTTCGGTTGCAACAGAATGGCGCCCGACAAACGCTGCGATGCGGCACCTGCACCGGAGACACACTGGAGTCCCGACAAAGACTCCGGATGAGCGGGACATCACGAGTGCCACTCACCAGCCCTCAACCTGTTCGCACAACACACCACCACAATTGGACGGCGGTCGTCGGTTTTGATGGCATGATGAGCCTCGCATCTTCGACACGATGAGACGTGTGGCCATACTGCTCTGATGTTCTTCGGCAGTCCTCTGGCGGCACGTGCTGCATCCGCCAGTGTCGACTCGCCCCCACGGATGACGAATGATAGACTTCGGATCGCGCCAGTGGATGATGCAGCATTGGAGGGTTCCATGAAGCGATCAATGACATCAGACGAAGTAGATACCTTCATGAAGCAGCTCAAGCTGCTGATTGCCGTTATCGTGGTGCTGTTTCTGATTCCGCTGTGCGTGTATGCGTTTTATCTCGATCGCCGGATGGGATCGTTTGAAAACTCGCTGCGGTATCGACCGCCTCAGGAGACCGCTGAGGAACATGTCGTGGCGGCGGAAGACCGCAGTCATGTGGCGAGGAATCCGGTGCTGGGGCAATTGGTCTATGTCCCTGCCTACTCGCACGTCTACCACGGGGACGGGAATCCGAACCTGTTGACCATCACCCTCAGTGTTCGCAACACGAGTTTGAGTCAGGATATCGCCATCAAGTCGGTCCGCTACTTTGACACCAAGGGACGGGAGGTCAAATCGTATCTGGGGAAGCCCATCCGCATTGCGCCCCTGGGCTCCACTGAAGTTCTTGTTGGTCGGGAAGACGCGAGTGGCGGCAGTGGGGCCAGTTTTCTTGTCGAGTGGCTCGCCAGCACGCCGGTGACGGAACCGATCGTGGAAGCTGTGATGATCGACACCCGGTCGCAACAGGGAATCTCGTTTGTCAGCCGCGGCACGGTGATCAGCGAGGTCGTATCGCAGCCCGATTCAGCCAACGGGGCCACCTCTACGGCCCCAGCATCCACCTCCCAGACGCCGTCCGAATAGTGCGGGTGCGACCGCGGTTTGAAGACGGCAGCCATTTGAGGTCTCGTGGATCAGCTGCTGTCGGCGAAGCGGCAATTCTCAAAGAATGTCGGCTGAACTGTTGCTTCGGCTTCTTGACGGGCTCCGGCTCTCTCGGCCATAATTCCCGCCCGCAACATGTGTTGCATGTGCCCGTAGCTCAGCTGGATAGAGCGTTGGCCTCCGGAGCCAAAGGTCAGAGGTTCGAATCCTCTCGGGCATACTCTGCGGTTGTTCTGAAGCCGCTTTGCCGGGGCGGCACCCGCGTCGATTGCTCCTGCGGGAAGCTATGTCGCCCCGATTTCTTCATCGACGGTGCGATACAGGCAGAGATAGTAAAGCACAGCGAATGTGAAGATGGTGCTGGTCGTCATCAGAAACATGGCATGAAATCCCTGGTGATCGATCACATAGCCCAGCAGTGGGGCCGTCAACACGGTTCCCAGATCAACGGTGGCCAGCGTCACCGCTGTCGCCGTTCCTCGACACTCGGGTGGGAACGCCCCTGCTCCCAACGAGACAATGCAGGGAAACAGCAAGGCGTGACCAAAGCCGATGCATAGGGCGGGCGGGATGAAGTGCCATTCCTTGCTGACGGTCATCAGCAGCAATTGGCCGCACACATGCCCCAGCAGGCCAATCACAATCATGCGGTGCCGTCCCATGATGTTGCTCCAGCGACGAGCCACAAACCGCATCGAGAACGCAGACAGTGCGTAAGCGGTAAAAAATGTCCGTGTACCGCTCAGGCCCAGTGATGTTGAATAACGGGTCAGGAAAACGGTCGTCACGGAAAAGCCCAACCCCATCATCAATGTGACCAGCAGCAGAGACGCAGGAAAGTAGCGTCCCAGCAGATGGTGCAGAGGCAGCGGACGACCGGGAGACTCGTGCAATTGCCCGTGGGTCAGCCACAGCGCCAATATCAAATTGACGCAGCCTGCGGCGAAAATGCAGCCGAACAGCACCAGGTATCGCAGCTGGGAGTCGGGCAGCTGGAGAAAGATCAGGTCGGCCAGTTGAGCGCCGATAATCATGCCCAGAAACCCGGACGCTCCGTAAGTGCCAACGATTTCTGTTCGCCGGGCGGTGGGAGCCAGAGTCTGCACATGCGACACGGCACAGGCAAACATCGTGGCGAGTCCCAGCACGAACGATCCACGCGATACGTAGATCAACCAGCCTAGATCGTGAGAACTGGCCATGCCGACTGTTCCCAGCAGGAACAGCGTAGATGCGAGCATCCAGATGCGACGGACGCCGAAACGGTCCATGGCCTGTCCGGCGAACATTCGCAGAACGATGGACGCCAGCAATCCACAACTGACGATGCGCCCTGTGACTTCTTCGGAACCACCCAGAAAGGTCACAAATTCAGCGAAGCGGAAGCTCAGCGTGTTGGCCGTCACCAGCACAATATTGGCCGCGAAAGCAATGTAGAACGACCGACTGTAAACACTTTCCTCAAGGGGGGATGCAGCAACACCCCGGTCCGCCGACGGTCGGGGAGGACCATCATCGGCAGTGACGGGGATCACGTCATCTTTGAGAGCTGGCATGCCAGTGGGGGGATGCAATGCATCTGGAAAAGTGTCGGCATCCAGCCGGCGGGGGCGACAATGCTGGATGGGGGCAGGAACAAGATTGTACGCACTGATGGCACGAGGGTGAAATCTTCACGTCGATTTCTCATCGTCAGGACCCGTGGACGTGACCGCAGGTTCATGGGCGATCTGGATTTCCGGCGGCGTTTCGCCACCGTTCCACGCGGGATATCATGCGGCCCATGAATGGAATGCAGCTCAACACAGCCTGGATTTACGCTTCTCCGACAACCGGCGGCGTAGCCGGATTCGCAGGCAAAATCGGTTTCCGAACCGAACTCAGGCATCGGTTTCCGTGGCTTGAACTCCGAGTCGAGGCAAGCCATGTCGAGTGAACAGGCAGTACCTGGGGATATCGCGGTCAACAGGCAAATCGCATTGCTGTGCCGTCTGATGTGTGGGTTTGCGCTCATCCTGATGGGCGTCACATCTCGACTCTGGTGGACGGGCAATCCGCTCCCGGCGATCCCGTGGATTGCCGCGGCGACAAACTGTCCGGCAATTGTAAGCCAGAGCCTGACGGTCGGACTGCTGCTTTCGCTCCTGGCAGGATTGCTGCTGCCAGAGCACTGGTGTCCACTGCGTCTGCGAATGGCGACCATCGCGTGGCTATGGGGAATGTGCCTGCTGCTGGACCAGAATCGACTGCAGCCCTGGGCCTGGGAGTTCTGGCTGATCACTGCGGTGATCGCCCTCTGTCAGCCTCGTGATTCGATCCGCATCCTGCGTGGTCTGATCATTGCCATCTACATCTACTCCGCCGCGTCCAAGTTTGATGCTGCATTTCTCGAAGGACTGGGGCCACTGCTCTGGACGGGGCTCTTGAATCCCGCCGGCATCGAACCTTCCCGTTGGCCGCCCGGTCAGCAGATGTTTGCCGCCGCCCTGCTGCCGATTGGCGAACTTGTCGTGGCGGGACTGCTGATGTCGCGGTGGCGACGCTGGGGACTGTGGCTGTCGATTTCACAGCATCTGCTGCTGATCGTGGCTCTGGGGCCGTTCGGACTGCGACATGAATGGGGTGTGCTGCTGTGGAATGTCTATTTCATCATTCAGAACGTGCTGCTGTTCGGAAACCGTCCCAGTGATGCGGCAATCACCCCCATGAGGCCGTTGAGCCGCGTGATTCTGCTTCTGCTTGTGCTCTACCCGGCGTTGGAGTGGTTTGGTCTGTGCGATCCCTGGCCTGCCTGGGCCGTGTACTGCCATCGTCCCATCCGAATCTGGCCGCTGGTCCATGTGGACGATGTCGAGAAGTTGCCACCGGCTCTGCGAGCCTGCGTCGATCCACCGGCTCCGCTGTCGGACTGGAGCACAATCAATCTCGATACCTGGAGTTTTCGCGAAGTTCATGCACCACTCTATCCGGAGGGTCGCTATCGTGCGGCTTTGTTTCTGGCCGCTATCGAGTCGTCCGGAATTGAAGATGATCATCTTGGACTGGATGCGCAGTATCCCTCGTTACGATGGACGAATGCTCGCGAGAAGACGAGACTGTTGGGGAAAAACGTTGTGGATCACTGGGCGCGAGAGCGCTGGGCAAACACCAAACCTGGATTACATTGACCGTCCGAGGGAAATGTAATGCGGGCTGGAAAAAGGAAAGAGTCACGGGCATGCTGCACGCAATCATTATGGCCGGGGGAAGTGGGACAAGGTTCTGGCCGCTGAGCCGACAATCCTCTCCGAAACAGTTTCTGAACCTGGGCGGAGACCGTTCACTGATCCAACAGGCATTCGACCGCTGTCAGCCCTGGATTCCTGGTGATCGAAGCTGGGTCGTGACAAATCATCGACTGGCTGCACTCACAGCGGAACATCTGCCCGAGATTCCGGCGTTCCACATTCTGGAAGAGCCCTGCCCCCGCAACACGGCTCCCTGCGTGGGGCTGGCGGCGATGTGTCTGCTGGAGGAAGATCCCGAGGCCATCATGCTCGTCATGCCGGCCGATCACGTGATCGGACCACCGGATCAATTCCATGCCGCCGTCGCGCGTGCTGAAGCTCTGGTAACCGAGGATGCGGAACGGCTCGTGCTGTTTGGCGTGCCTCCGAACTATCCCAGCACGGGGTATGGATACATCGAGCGGGCGGACGGAATTCCCAATCACGCTGGCTGCTTCGCCGTGCACGCCTTCCGTGAGAAGCCCGATCGCGACACAGCCGAACAGTACCTGCGGGCCGGAACGTTTTTCTGGAACTGCGGCATCTTCGTCTGGCGGGCGGACCGCATTCTGGCCGCTCTGCGTCGCCATGAACCTGAGCTGGTCGCCCTTCTCGATCAATTGCGTCCGTACTGGAAAACCGACGAGTGGCAGGCTCAACTGGAACAACTCTTCCCGCAGATGAAGTCGATTTCCATCGACTACGCCGTACTGGAACACGAGCATCAGATCGCTGTCGTGGAAGCGCCATTCGCGTGGGATGATGTCGGCAGCTGGCTGGCCATGGAGCGATTGCATCCGCAGGACGATCAGCAGAACACGGTCGTGGGATTGCATCGCGGAATTGAGACGCAGAACTGCATTATTCGTTCGACGCCGGACCATCTGGTGGCCACGCTGGGAATCAGCAACTGCATCATCGTGCATACGCCACAGGCCACGCTGGTGGCCGACCGGCATGATGAGAACGCCATTCGTGAACTGATTAAACACCTGGAGGCAAACGGCGATGTCGACCACCTCTAGTGAGTCGCCTTCCTTCCCTGTCGAAGGTCGGCT
>JAGQPW010000028.1:15689-19847 GCA_020426515.1 Planctomycetaceae bacterium
GTGCGTGTGGGGATCGCAATCTGCAACGGCGAATGGACCATTGCGAGTCCACTGGAGATTTACACGCGGCGGAATGCAGCGCTCGATGCCCGCTACTTTCGCGAACTGGCCGAGAACTACCGACCGGCAGGTCTCGTCGTTGGCCTGCCGATGCACGTCAACGGCACGGAGGGGACGAAGGCGCGTGAGGCGCGTGAGTACGGAGCGTGGCTCTCCGACCTGACCAGCCTGCCGGTGACGTACTGGGATGAACGGTATACTTCGGCAGTCGCAGAGGAATATCTGCTGGCTGCGGAAATGACCCGCAAGCAGCGCAAGGCCCGGGTCGACAAACTGGCGGCTCAGATCCTGCTGCAGGGATTCCTGAATCACCAGCAGGCATTGCGTCGGGCTGAACGGCTCCCGGCTGACGACATTGCTGATGATGAGGAAGAGTAGCCCTGTCCGTTCGTTACGCTACAGTGCTCCGCTGCCCGTGAGAACGACACTGATGGTACGAATCAGAATCTTAATGTCGTTCCAGACGCTGCAATGCTGGAGATAGTGCAGGTCGTAAGAGACCTTGCGGCGAAAGCTCTCAATCTCGTTGTCGTAGCCATTCAGAATTTGAGCCACGCCGGTCAGTCCGGGCTTCAGGCCGAGACGGTCAACGTAGCGGGGAATCTGAGTCGAGAGTTCCTGCATGAATTCCGGTCGTTCAGGACGTGGTCCAACCAGAGACATTTCTCCCTTGAGCACGTTCCACAGCTGCGGCAGTTCGTCCAGTCGGGTTTTCCTCATGAAACGGCCAATCGGCGTGACTCGCGGGTCCCCCTTTTGGGCGAACTGAGCACCATGCTTCTCCGCATCAATCCGCATGGTGCGGAACTTGTACAGCGTGAAGTGGCGACCATAAGTGAACGCGGTGCGGCGGTCGGAGCCGGGCTCCCGACGTTCCTCTCCGTCAGGTGGCGGTAGCTGGAGCTGTCGTCGCTCCTGCCCCGGTTGACGCAGATTCAGACCGACACGCGTTTGCTTGAAGATCGCCGGGCCTTTGGATGTCAGCTTGACTGCCACGGCCACCAGGGCCATCACAGGGGCCAGCAGAACCAGCAGGCTGGCCGAGACGACAATGTCCAGAACCCGCTTGCCAAACCGCGTGGCCGGACTGAGGCAATGCAGCGTGCGACGCTGAATCGTGATCGGCTGACGGCGAAACCACCAGAGATCCGGAATCAGCCGCGGTTCGGCCGCCACGAATTGCAAGACATCACTGTATTCAGAGTTCGGTGTTGCAGTCGGGGCAGGAGCTGTTCGCTGCGCGGGAGGCAAAGTCGCCATGTGATTCTTGTCGTTTGTCATTTCCACAGGTGTCGTGAGTCTGAAGCCAGGAAACGTCGACTCGCGTTGTTCGCGAGCTCGGCCACGATGGCTGATCTGCTCCCTCTTAACATGCTTCCCGACGCGATCACTTTCAGCCGAAAGTCCAGAGCGAGGCGACATTTCCTTCCAGACTGCGAACGATCGTGCGGCCTGACAGCCAATGATGCGTTTTGGCAACACAACCCCGGGCATCCGGCGAACCTTCGCAACTTGGGGGCGGTCCATGTAGACTGCTGCTGCGAACGGTCGCCAGATCGTCGGTCGGCGACGATCCCTCGCTCAAACTCGCCCCTACTCGATTCTTGTAAACTGATGTCAGACCTGCATTTCGAGACACGTTGCGTCCACGACGGAGTCAACAAGGACTCGACGTTCAACAGCTGCATTACGCCAATCTACCCGTCCTCGACGTTCTATTGGGACGATCTGAAGACGCACCGGGGATTCGACTACACCCGTAGCGGCAATCCGACGCGCAAGGCACTGGAAGAAAACCTGACCGCGCTGGAAGGCGGTCTGGACTGCCGAGCCACTTCCACCGGCATGTCGGCCATTGTGACCGCGATGCACCTGTTCAAGCCGGGCGATCACATCATCACCGGGCACGACATCTATGGCGGCACGTACCGGCTGTTCTCTGACATTTTCACGAGCCAGGGCTACCAGTTTTCGTTCGTGGACATGGGCAATCCACAGGATGTGCGGGACGCCGTGACTCCCCAGACCAAAGGAATCTGGATCGAAACGCCCAGTAATCCCCTGTTGAATCTCGTGGACATCGCCGCGATGACCGAGATTGCCCGGCAGCACAATCTGGTTTCGCTGGCCGACAACACGTTCCTTTCGCCCTATCTGCAGCGTCCGTTCGAGTTTGGTGTCGATGTGGTGGTTCATTCCACGACGAAGTATCTCAATGGACACTCCGATGTCGTCGGGGGAGCCATCATTACCCGCCAGCAGGAACATGCCGAGCGGGTCTCGTACATCGTCAATGCGATGGGATTGGGCTGCTCGCCATTCGATGCCTGGCTGGTGCTGCGAGGTGTGAAAACGCTGGGCCCGCGTATGGAAGCCCACCAAAAGGGGGCCATGGCGCTCGCCCGAATGCTGGACAGCCACCCCGCAGTCAACCGGGTCTACTACCCCGGTCTCGAAACGCATCCCGATCACGAACTGGCCAAACGTCAGCAGCGTGGATTCGGCGCCATGCTGAGCTTCGACGTCAAAGGCGGCCACGCAGAAGCCGAACGGGTCATGACCAGTCTGAAGCTGTTTCAGCTGGCGGAGTCACTGGGTGGCGTCGAATCGCTGGTGGAGTATCCCGAAACGATGAGCCACGCTTCCATGACACTGGAGGCCCGTCGCAATGCCGGGATCAGCGAGCGGACCGTGCGTGTCTCGGTCGGCATCGAACACCCCGAGGATCTCGTAGCCGATATGCGGAGCGCGCTGGATTCGATCTAGGGCCTGCCGCAACATCCGGGACGATGCTGCTCCAGACTTTGTCCGCGTCCCAGCCTCGTCCCCTTACTTGCGGGGGATCTGAAGCTTGGTGGTCACCAGTTGATCGCCACGGCGGACGATCAGTGTGAGGTCATCTCCGGGCGGCAGTTTGGAGAGGACCTCCTGGAACGCCCGAATGGAGTGCACCAGCTCGCCGTTGGCGAAGACGATCAGGTCATCGGGCCGCAGACCCTGCATTGCGGCCTGAGAAGCGTCGATGACGCTGTCGACATACGCAGGAGTTCGATAGACAACATCTGGAACGAGGATCAGTCCCAGATCAGCTGGATTGGTTCCGTGGCCACCATCTCTCGCCGCCAGCGGATCTTCGCGGGTAAAAGTCCCCGCCATCATGTCTTTCACGGGCTGCCGCAAAGCGGAGATGGGCATCGCATAATTCAGCCACGTGTTGCTGTCGTTGCTCTTGAGTTCACGTCCGAGCATCGCCAGCAGGCGACCATCGCGAGTTGTCAGCACCCCACCCGCTGCGCCGGGATTGTTGGTGACAGCATCAACGATGTAGACCGGTCCCTGGTAAGGAACATTAAAGCGACCACGGCGGGCCGAGAGGTCCGTGATCGCTGACACGACGCCATGCATCACGGTGACCGGCTCATCTCCGGTCGCCACTTTGAAGACGTTGCTGAAGGCCAGAACCCGCGCACCGGGACCAGCGGAGCCAGACTGATCGAGATCGAAGAATGGGAGCTGTTCCGCATCGATTTTGAGCACGGCGACATCTTTGCTGGAGTCGGCTGCGATCAGCTTTCCGAAGAAACGCCGACCATCGCTGAGTACAACCGTCACCACATCGTTGTCCAGCAGATGGCTCCAGACCGTGACGATGTAGCCGTCGGCGGAGACGAGAAACCCAGTGCCGTAATTGGCAAGATTGCTGAGCCCACCGGCCCCGAACAGTTTCACAATGCGAGGCTGTACGTTGGCGATCGTCGTGTGGCGTTCATCGGCCTGAGCGCAGATCGCCGCCGACAGCCAGCAGAGGCTGACCATCACGCACAACAGTCGGCGGAGCGGCATCGAAATGGGCACTACTTGGTTTCTCCAGCTTCGAGCGACATGTTCTGCAGCACAAACGTTCCCAGATCCTGATCCAGATACCGCAGCTGCCAGTTCTTGGGCATTGTGAGCGAGTTGGCCTGCAGCGTTTCGCCGAAGCGAATTTCGCAGGGCGGGACATCATCGGAGAGCGTCGTATCAAAGCCAACCAGCGCCGGAGGATTGCGCTGGAAGTACCAGCGGCTGGTCACCAGACCACGTGTGGACATGACGACG
>JAGQPW010000028.1:19945-45049 GCA_020426515.1 Planctomycetaceae bacterium
TCCAAACCGTGCCGCGAGAGCCTTGTCCGAAAGCTTGATCTGCATTTCGAGGCCATCGGTCCGTTGAAAGTTCATCGTCCACAGGCCCTTGAGTGGTGCAAAGTCTCCCCAGCCATCAAACGCCATCAGCAACTGCTGCTGCTTTTGCTCGTTGAAGTAGTAGTTGACGAACCCGCGTTTCGCCTTGAACAGGTGAGCGTACTGCTCTGGAATGGACGGTTTGGGGTGAGGCAGGCCGGGGATCGGGAGTGGCTTGGGAGGTTCCTTCTCATCCGGCTCCTTGTCTTCCGGACCGGCCGGACCTGGGCCATCAGGTGAGAGTTCTGCCGCCCGATGCAGCGCCATCAAACGTACCTGAATGTCGCCCCGCTTGCCTTCTCGGCGATACGACAACGGCAGAACCCAACCTTTGGGATAGATGCCGAGAATGTTCTTGAACTGGTTGACACTGCGGATCGGTCGACCGGCAAACGTGATCAGCTCATCGCCGCTTCGCAGCCCTTTCTGGAACGCACTCGAACGTTCCAGAATGTTCGCGACAATGACCGCCCCATCGGACGTGCTGGTGACTGTTGCTCCCAATGTGGCATGGTCGACAATGCGGCCACTCTTGAGGTGATCCAGAAAATGCTGGACCTGATTGATTGAGATGGCGTAACCAGCGCCAACATTCACCCGACCTCGCTTTTCGACCGAGATGCGTCCGTTGATGCCAATCAACTCACCGCGTTCATTGAACAGCGGCCCACCGGAGTTACCGGGGTTGATCGAGGTGTCGACCTGAATGCAATCGGTGTATTCCAGGAAAGTTCCGGCGGGATACTGGTAGCGATGGGTGCCGCTGACCATGCCGTAGGTCACGGTTGGCTGCAGGTCTTCCGCCAGCAGGAACGGATTCCCCATGGCGAAGGTCCAGTCGCCAATTCGGACATCGTCGCTGTTGCCGATGCGAGCCGTGGGGAAATCATCCCGCCCCAACATCTGAATCAAGGCAACGTCACCTGTCGGGTCAATTCCAACGAGGACGGCATCGTAGATGTTGCCATCGTTGAGACCGCACTTCATGAACGGGCCTTGTCCCTCCACAACGTGAAAGTTGGTAACCGTGTATCCGTCGGGTGAGATGATGACCCCCGAGCCCCCCCCCTGTCCGCTGGCAGCGAAAATGGCGACCACCGCCGGAGCCGCCTGACGCATGATCTCGATACGTTCCCGTTCGGCTCCGAGGACCTCTGGCGGGATTTCAACCGACTGGGCGATCGCCACATCCGCACTCAACAGGCCGGAACATGCGAGCGATAGAAACAGCAGACCTCGAACAGTGAGTTTGCAGATCATTTCAGCAATCGAGCCTCTCCGAGGGCGAAGAACTCCAGAACGCCCGGCTGGCGGCTCCCGGAAACGACCTTCAGCACAAGTTCGCGAACATCGGTCAAATCAAGATCGAGCGTTTCCGGCGGATCATTCCAGTGGAACGTCTTGCGATACAGCTCCTTGCCATCACCTTCAACGACAAAGTCGACCTGCGGAGCATAGTCCGGCATGCGGTCCATGTGCGTCAGCTCGAATCCCGCGACGGTCTGCAGCTTTTGATATTCCCGATTCAGTCGGAACTTCAGCACCGCATTGGAACACATCCACAGTCCATGGGGATATTCCGTACTGCCAATCTTGAGTGGCTTTCCCTGCGGACCGAACCCGGCGGGGGAATTGCGTGAAACAAACCAGACGACCGGGAACAGCGGATCGGGTGAGGTCGATGCACTGGAGTCGAAAGGAACATCGGCGAGCGGGCGAATGCGTCCGCCACCAAAATCAATCTTGCGAATGGAACCGCGCGGAATTGCGAGCGACATGCCAGACTTCAGGGCAATCTGCCAGGCCGCGTCGCCCAGTTGCAGAGACTCAGAGACCAGAACATCGCCAGATGTCAGAGTGACTGTGGCGAATGTCTGACTGGCGGTACGTGACCGGTCGGCAAACAGAATTCCAAACAGCCGTGACCGCGGCGCCTGCAGTTCGCGTCCACCCGTCAGCACGGCCACTTCATCCGCAGTGATGTCGCCAACGGCGCCGGAAATGAAATCGAGCACATCGCCTTTGCGGATGATCAGCAGGTCTTCTTTCGGACTGCGGCCGATCAGTTCGGCCCAGGCCTCCGTGACCTTGGCATCAAGCGGGCTGAACCGGACGCTGCGGATACTGGTTCGGCCCACTTTCAGTGGCTCAGCATCACCTGCAGGGCCCGGAAATGTAGCTGTATTCCCAGTCAGCAATAGCGTTGTCTGCAGGGTCGTCCCGTCAGTCAGCGTTACGGCGTCCGGTCCGACGGGGTCGACAGACTCGACCGCGAATGTGACTTCCAGAACATCTGTGAGCGGGATTTGCTGCGGCCCAGCATCCCGGGCGAGTGTCAAACTTGTGGCCGTCAGCTCTGTGACATCCCCCGTGACCTGCTGCCCATCCAGTCGCTGTATCGTCGCCGGTTCGGCCAACAGAACCGAAGACGTCAGAAGAAGAGCCGCGAACGTGGTCGAGATGCGCATTCCATTCCTCGGAGAGTTCCTCACGTTGCTTCCGGCCTTGCGATCCCGGACTGACGCGAATTCCATCTGACAGCGTTAGACGCCATCGATGTTAGACACTATCGATTCTCTCCACGATTTCCAATCGTTGCGGAAGGTTTCCGCAACGGGAGCAGTGCCGAGCTTATGGTGCCGGACGTTCAGCGGCCTTCTTCAGATATTCCTCAACAGCCTGGCGATAGTGTGGTGGGAACTGTCGATCGAGCATATTCTTGGCGGCAGTCTGCGCCTTTGGCGGCAGGTCGCCCCAGCCATCCTTATGTCCAATGTCCTTGCGATCGGTTTGTCCCGGTCCTTTCACGCCTCCCAGATACGAATCGTCCGCGGGACTCCCACTGGGCTGGCCTTGCGACTGACCGCCTCCACCACCACCGCCGCCCCCCTGTTGTTCGAGCTTCTCGATAATTTCGTCCAAGGTGGCGATGATTCGCTCCTCGACACGCTGCACCTGCTGGCCGGTCCGTCCCAAATCGAGTCGGCGTTCCACGTCGCGCATCTGCCGTGCAACTTCTCCGAGCGACTTCTCCTGGACCTGCTCCAGGTCGTGCTGCATCAGTTCGCCCACCTTCTGGTAGCGAACGGGAACCTGTTCGGTGTCGTGCAGCAAGCGGGAAACGCTTTGCAGTCCGTCGTCCTTCAGTAGCAGATGGTGTTCACACACGGCCTTGTAGAAGAAATAGCTGGCGGGATCGACCAGCGCGTGCGGCTCCACGCCACCCAGAACGGCGAGCGACTCTTCGTACAAGTTCAGTACCGCGAGGTGCCGTGCGAAAAAGTACTGGACGTTGTTCGCCAGCAGTGGCTCATCGACTCGCGAGCGGAATGCCGAAACGTCGGGCATTTCGGCGCTGGGAGTGAGAGCGCGACAGGCATCGACCAGATTCCGCACATCGTTGTCGGCGTAGTAGAACGTCCGCATCAGCGCGTCAAACAATTGCTCCGTGGTGGCCGTCCCTTCGAACTGCCAGAGTGGATCAATCGCATCGCGAATGGGACTGTTTTCCAGCCGCTTCTTAAGCAGCCAGTCATCAACCATTCCGCGCAGTTCTTCTGCGGTGGGAGGCCCATAAACCTCGTCACCAGCTGCGGCCGCTGGTCGAACTGAGCAGACACTCACCAGAAGTGCTGCGGTGAGCCACAATGTTCTCATCATTGATTCCTCCCGACCGACAAGTCGTAGGTGGCTTCCTGGATCCGTTCCTGACGCCGGCTGAGATCCTGTAACAGATCAATCTGCTCAGGATCGGCAGCCTGTTCTCCATCCACTTTCAGGCCAATCTGTCTCGTCAGTCGATTGATCTGATTCTGCAGCGAGCGAATCATTTTCAACTCAGCCAGCTGATTGACCAGACCGGGGTCCTGTTGCTGTTGTTGTTGCTGCTGTTGCTGTTGTTGTTCCTGCATTTTCTCAAGTTCTTGTTGCAGGGCGAAAATCATTTCCTCCAGAGACTCAACGATCAGGAGTTCGATCAATTGTGTTGTATCTCCTGTGTCCAGGTGGGACAGGCGACGGGAAACGTTCTCCATGTTGCTCTGCATTTGCTCAACCGCTTCGGGAAAAGCCACCGAGGTGCCATCTTCCTTGAGCAAACTGAGTGCCTTCGCCGCATCAAGTGCGTTTTCATCCTGCTGTCGCTTGACCACTTCGACCTTGGCTCCAAAGGTCGAAGGACGTTCTTCCTCGGGGATTCCATCCAGCCGAACTGTTTCGGAATTGATTTGCTGCTGTCGACGTAACATGTTCTGGAATCGAGCCTCCAGTTGCGTGAGGTACATTTCCTTTTCCTCTTCCCGCAACTGCCGGAGCAGTTCTTCCAATTCGGCCTTCATCTGTTCCAGTTTGGCGATGGCCTGTTCCTGATCAGCATCGGCCTCCTTCAGATCTTTTCCCTTGAGTTCCTCCAGAGCCTGCTGCATTTCTTTGCGGGCCTGCTCTAATTCTTCGCGACCACGAGTCTGTTCCTCGTCTTGCGCGTTGCCTTCGGATTGTTGTCCGTCAGACGGTTGCCCCTCGGAGGGTTGACCTTCAGAGGGTTTCCCCGACGATGGCTTTCCTTCAGAAGGTTTGCCTTCGGACGGTTTCCCCTCAGAAGGCTGCCCCTCACTCGGCTTGCCTTCGGAGGGTTTTCCCTCGCCGGGTTTGCCTTCGGAGGGCTTTCCTTCAGAAGGTTCTCCCATGGGCATTGGGGAATTCCCGTTTTCGCCGGGCTTCTGTTTCTCCCCCTCACCGGGCTTTGAGTCACCAGGCTTGGAGTCCTGATCGCCCGACATGGGCTTTCCGGACATGGGGTCGCCTTCGGAGCCCTCACCACTTGAAGGTTTCGAATCGTCGCCGGGCTGCTGAGAATCCGCTGGGCTGGAGCCATCGCGCGAGTCTCGTTCGGCCTTCCGCTCTGCGTCCTGCCGATCGATTTTTTCGGCCAGCTGTTGTGCCTGATCGGCAACCTTCTGCTGCCGTTCCCCCAGTTGTCCTGGATCGCCACCTCGCTGCGTATCGGCGTTGACATCCTTCTGACCGGCCAACAACCGATTGGTGTCCTTCAGCAGATCGTTGATGCGGGCAATTTCACCCGCAATCCGCTCCCGTTCGTCCAGGCTCTGCAGGAGTTTGAGCACTGCCTGCATACGGAGAATCAGATCCTTTTGGCGTTCGAGGGCATCGCCATACTTCGGGTCCTTGTTGAGCAAGGCAGAGATCGCCTGCATTTCGGTCAGGATACGTTGCTCCTGACTTTGGCCCCGCGCCCGGTACAGCAACTCAGCGCGCTCCGGATCCTTCCGGCGGGTTTGTTCGGCGATGTCGTAGAGCGTCTTTTCAAATCGCTCGTAGTCACGAAAAATCTGCTGCTGCCGATTGGCAAGTTCAGCCGTATCCTCCTCAGAGCAAGCAACTTGTGGAACCAATGCCAAGACCGTCAGCCAGCATGCCAACGGCAAGAACCCAAGCTTGAGACGCCGGGAGAAACATCGGACCATACTGTCAACTCCTGCTGGGAGTGCTCAATGGATTATCGGTCTTTCGACAAAACCTCGTCCATCTTATCCATTATTCATCATGCCTGTTGCCCTGACCAGTGGAAAGTCCGGAATGGGCGAAGTCGGCTAGTTCCCTAAGTTGTTGAAGAAACTTTCGTTGCGCTTGCGTTCAGTTTCTTCCAGCAACTTCTTTTCGTTGTCGATCATCTGCTGCAACTGTTGCATCAGTTCGTTAAACGTGCCCCGGTCCTTCATTTCCGCCAGAATCCGTTCCATTCGAGCGAGAATCGCATCCAGGGAGACGGCCGTCTCCTGCATGCTCGGGGTGGTCTCTCCTTGACGCTCGTTGATCAGCCGAAAGTTCCCCAATCGTTCGTCAGCAACGCCGAATTCTTCGTTATTTAAAATGCCCATCGGCTGCAGGACCCCATCATCAATCCGTTGGAGGATCTCCTGCGTATTGACCCGATTGTTGACGATTTCCTCCCGCAACTCGCGAAAACCGAGTTCAATGGAACGCGATTCTGTGTGATTCTTGCGCAATTGATGCAGCGCACGCTCGGCAAAGGCTGACAGGGCAACATCCAGACGCTGCAACTTCTGAGCGGCTTCGCCGGTGGCATTGGGACGCAAGGTCATGCGCTCATCGCTCATTTCGATATGGGTCGCCAGGTTGCTCCTTAACGTGGCGATCTCATCGCGGATTTGTTCAAAACGCAGCCGCAGGTTGACTTCCCGATCGTACAGCCGGGCCAGCAATTCATCCTTGGAGACAATGGTAAACGAAAAGAGTTCACCTCGTCCGACATGCGGCCCGTTGAGCACGTCACCGTCCTCGGCGAACACACCAAGCGTCAGAGTCTGGCCCTCTTTCAACTCCAGCGGCAGCACGTTAAAACGCTCCACGGCCTCGTCGTCCGACATCTTCAGTGGAAACTCACGCTGGCCGCTGGGCTGCCGTCCCAGATCGCGAACCGATTCTCGTGTATTCTGATCAACCCGATAGCCAAACCAGGCGCGGGCGACGCCGTAGTCGTCGAGAATCTTGCCTTCTACGGGAATGCTGGCCCCACGGGTAATGACGGAAGTGACTCCCTTGAGACGCGAGTCAACAACGGGTTCCAGATCCACAATTCCGTTCATCATCAGCATGGCCGGATCGGGTCCATCGATATCGTCCGTATCCCGCAGCGAAATCTGCAGACCGGTGTCGGAAGGCATGGGGAGTGGAAAGGTGGCTGTGGTGCCGATGGCGCGAAGCTGTTCCTCGGCTTTGGCTGTCAGCAGGAAGGGAACCGAAAAGCTCATCCCATCACCGGCAATCAAGTCGGCCGCATGATCGACCATGACGACCTGTTTCTCGTCGGTCTCGGGATCGATCAGGACAAGTTGAGCGGTTGGCTTTCCCGCTTCGAACGACAGTTCAAATCGTGGTGACCGCAGGTGAACAGCCGCCAACGGTTTGTTGACCTGCCCTCGAATCTCAAAGGACGTTTCCAGCGGCAGTGAAACCTGCGTCCCCACCACGTCCAGTAACTGATCCTCAAGGGCATCCTTGCCGGTATAACTCGGGTAGTCGCATTTGAGTTGCAGCAGATCGACGCGTGGTGGATCAACGATCAGGATGCGGTAGGGAATTCGATTCACGAAATCCCCCCCCTTCACCCACAAGTGATGTTCATCAATCACACGGTGCAGAGACTGACGAAATTCTCGTGCCCCGGACGAGTTCATGGTCAGGCGACCTCGCTGCGTTCCACTGCCGCCAAAGCTCATGAATTGCAGCGTGACGCGCTCGGGGGCTTCTTTGCCTTCGCCCGAAACCGCAATGATCTGCAGATCTGACCCGCGTGGATGCTTCAGCGTTCCGTCCGCGGCGAAGTCGCGACGACGATCACCCGGCTGCGTCAACACATGGACCGACATCTCGCTGCGCCGGAACGGTTCCCAGTAGTCCGCTTTACCGAGCAGGAACGCATTCACCCAGCGGCTCATCGCATTGGCATTGGTCAGGCCAAAGGCCAGGACTGTGGTCAGCAGCACTACCGCGACGAGCACGTTGCGACGGAGCGGAGCAACGTTAAACACATCGCCCAGCTCCAGTCGGCTGGCCAGTTCCGAGGCTTGATGAATAGTTCGTTGTGCCATGGCCGCCTGCAAGGGCGTGGCCATCTCCCGCCGATCGATCAGTTCGACAGCGGTGATAAAACGATCATCAAGTTCCGGAAAGCGGCGTTCCAGAACCAGTGCGAGTGCGCGTGAACGAAAGCTGCGAAAGAACCGCAGCCCAATCCAGACCGCGGCTGAGCCGACGGTCAGGCCAGCCATGGCCAGCAGGCAGAGCGTCCGAAACCACCCGGGCAATTCCAGCTTGCGAACTTCAAAGTGCAGCAGATCCAGAGTGAAGGTGCCCCAGAACAGCACGCACAGAAGGACCAGCACGCCAGCGAGTCCTTCGATGAGGACGTAACGACGGATGCGGCTTTTCAGCCGCGCGAGGACTCCAAGAATCTGCTGTTGATCCGTCACTGGGTTACTTCATGGAGGGTCAGTCGCGGCAGGGAAGAAATCACAGGAGAAGTGGCAGGTATTTCGAGCGTGCCTGAATGGTAAGCGGCGCACAGCGGTTTGCAAAGGACGTTTTCACATCCGGGCTCCGAATTGCGACATGCTGCCAGTTCCCTCAACGTTTCAACCCCACAGCAAGCTGCAATCCTGCGCAAGCCCCGCGTTCCAACCAGGGTCTGCTGTCCGAACTCGCCGATTTCCGATAGTCTAAATCCGTTACCTGCCACTCCCTCCATCGACGCAAAGCCAACACGTGGCCTCTGCCGAACAATATCTGAAGCCCGAAGTCATCCGTTCAGTGGCGAGGCTGGACCTGCGCGCGAAGTTCATTGTGGAGGGCTTCCTCAGCGGCCTGCATGCTTCACCGTTTCATGGTTTCAGTGTCGAGTTCAGTGAGCATCGACGTTACTCCCAGGGAGACGATCCTCGCGACATCGACTGGCTGGTGTATGCCAAAACGGACCGGTACTACATCAAAAAGTATCAGGCCGAGACGAACATCACCGGCTATCTGCTGATGGATCTCTCGGAGAGCATGGCCTACACGTACCGGCAGGAACTCTCCAAGTTTGATTATTCCATCTGCCTCGCTGCGGCCCTCGCGTACCTGATGGTTCACCAGCAGGACCCCGTGGGGATGATGGCCTTCGGCGAGAAAATTGAGGCCAGTCTCCCCGCCCGCAGCAAACGCTCGCAGTTGGCCAACATCCTGGCTCTGCTCGCCAAAGTGAAGCCCAAAGGGCCGACCGATATCGCCGGCAACCTGCGACGCGTCGCCGCGATGGTGAAGAACAAATGCCTGCTGATGCTGTTCAGCGACCTGCTGTCCGACCCCGATCCGATTCTCGACGCCATCCGCATGCTGCGTTTCGCCGGACACGATGTGATCATCTTCCACGTGCTGGACGAAGCCGAAGTGAACTTCCCCTTCGACGGCATGTGCGATCTCCGCGAACCGGAATCCGGACAGACTTTACTCGTCGATGCCGCTGGCATTCGCGCGGACTATCTCGATGCGATGAAGGAACTGCGTGACCGCTACCGCCGCGAATGCCGAGCCGCTGGAGCCGACTTCGTCGAACTCGACACCAGCATGCGTTTCGACCGGGCACTGGTCGAGTATCTGGCCCAGCGCAAGGCCCGGTTTTAGGGCGGTCGATGGAGTTTCCAGTTCGCGACAACTCAGGTTTCAACAACGCCTCCGGCACACCTGCCACCGTCTGGCTCCGGAAGAGTTGACGGCGGGCCCCCATCAGTGGACCACCTGAAAACACTCATCTGCGACACCGGGCACTGCTGGAGACCGCAACCGTGCGCAGCGGTCAGCCACCGGTATAAACATTCGCGTATCAGCGATGCGTACCGACCCCGCTGCTTCGACGTGGTTCACCAAGCGGGTCCGCACAACAGTTTAACTGAACGAAGTATTGCAACGCACATCCTCCGTCCGAGGAAAGCGGTCCCGCTCGTTCACGGCATTGACAATGGCAGTCAACAAGCGGATCATCGACAGCAGTGAAGTTCCGCTCGCAACATTCGATGCAGCAGCCTCTTGTGCTTTCAGATAAACACTTCGTTGCTTCTGCTGGGCCTCTATCAGCAAACGAAAGTAGAGAAAAGACTATGACTTGTCTGTTTGGCACACAACGGTTCCTGCGTATCAGCACGTGTTTCGCGCTGTCGGTCGTGTTGATTGCATCGGTCGCATTCGGAGATCCTCCTTCGGGCTCCGCACCCGAACCTGCGGACGATCCCGATCCCGGTGTGGAAGCTCCCAAGGCGGCTGCGCTCCGCGTTGGTCCACCGGTTGCCCCCCCCGTCACGGGCTACTTCTCTCCGGTACTGGGCGCTACGTTTGAAATTGTTCAGGTGCGAATCCCCGGCCTCGGTCAGGTTGATGGAGCGAAGCTGCTCGATGCACCGGCTGCGGGTTCACCTCTCGCCGGCAAGGGGCTCGTCGCGGGTGACTTGATTACCCATCTCGACGGCGACCCCGTGCTTGATGTGAGCGAGTTGGATGCACACGTTCAGAACACGGCCGTCAGCTGGATTCCCGACCAGGGACGGGCGATCCGAAATCTCAATATCTTCATCCAGCCTGGCAACCGGATTGGTGGTCCCGGCCGAGGCGGTCCCGGCCGAGGTGGTCCGCCGAACATGAAATTCGCAGACATCGATGGTCTGTGGGACTGCAGTTGCGGTGCCGTCTGGACACTCAATCAGAATGGAGCCACTGTTACCGGAGATGAAACCGACGCGAAGGACAGCAATCGAGTGGTCGGCAACCTGAATGGGCGCCAGTTCACTTTCAACTATTTCCATCAACGTGGCTATTCTGGCGTCGGCACTTTCACCGCCGATCCGACGTTTACTTCCATGACGGGAACAATTCGCTGGCAGGATGGATCGACGGTGAATCCGAGGCTGACGCGAGTGATCGCAATGGTCGGTCCCCCTGTACAGAACCCGGGCGGAAATCCAGGAGGAAATCCGGGAGCCCCCACCACCTACTCCGTGGTCGGTCTGCGGAACAATTCGAATCAGCAGATTGACTGTGAAATCCGTTGGAATGGCCGCGGCAACTGGAAGAATGTGACGCTGACGCCTCGCCAGTCGTGGACATTCTGGATGGAAGGGCGCGGCCATAAGCCGGAAATCCGGATCAACTTTGACCAGACCGGAGGGTCCGACATCCAGGTCTTGGGACTGTCCACAGCCACTGCCACTCTGCAGGGAAATCCGACCATTCGAGATGCTGCTGTGACCAATATCAGTGTGATTGGCGGATTCGTCGGAATTACCCAGTAACCCTGCCCGCCGGCAGGAACGCACTGCCACGACAGCAGCCCCATCGTCAATGCAAAGTGCCTCAATCGATCAAATCGGTTGAGGCACTTTGCGTTGAAGTCCCCGCTTTGATTTGGAATTCAAGACACTCGCTACGGGAACCGGTGAGCAGCGGGGCTCGATGGCATTCACTGGGGCGGCGGCCACCAACCCGCGAAGTCGAATGTAAGTTCGGATCGAGATCTTGGAGCGTGATTCATGGTACGCATTGCGTACGTCGCTGACCTGGCCCCCGTGCGGCGTCTTCTCAGCGGCCGGGAGTCTTGAGATCGAGCGAGATGTCGTTCTCGCCGAGGAAGACTTCCGCCGTCAGCATGGAGTCGGTGTTGTAGTCCGCAGGAACTGTTTCCGGAATGAATTCCTCGGTCCCAGCTTCCATGTCCACCACAACACTGGCTGTGGAAATCCGCACGGTGTGTGTTCCCACCACGGCACCCGGGACATCATCGAGGTACATCAGAGTAAACTGGCCGAATTCATCGGTCTTGCCAGAAGAGGGACGCCCCTTCTCTGGCTCGAAGGTGACCGTGGCGTCGGCCAGCGACAACCCGTCTAAAGTGATTCGTCCTTCCACCTGCCCAAGTTCCGGGAATCCCTCTGTCTGACGTCCACAGCCGCCAGTCATCACTGCAACGGCCATTAGAAGCGAGGAGATCTGGAGCAGTGGCGCTGAGCTTTGGTTCGAAGGCATGATTGTGAATGACAGACCGTTTGCGTACGAGAAATGAGTGCCTTCCCTGGCGTGTCGCGGTGCGTGAGCATGCCGTGGCGTTTCTTAGAACTCGCCAATCACCTGGTGGTCCGCAATATTGGACAGGTTTCGGTAGGTGGTCATGCTGATATGCTCGCTCAGAAAGTGGACGGACCCATCAGCGAACAGGAAGTGGGCGCCGCCCGTATGCTCGCTGCTGAAGTTCGAACGGTGATAACAGGAGCCCGTGGTGGAATTCATGGGGCAACTGGTTGACCCGGCGATCTCAAGCATGCCACGGTAAGTACTGCCATCCTGATTGCCTTCACGGACCCCCAGCCAGATGGCCCAGACATCCAATGTGCCAACCTGGGAACCTCGCTCGCCAACCATCATGGTATTGCTGACACCATCGGTGATGTCGCGGATTGGAATACCACGGTTTTGCTTTCCAAATACCCCAACCTGCGACTTGTAGCAGCGTGGTCCTGTACCGTTGACGACCGGGTAGTTGGTGCGGCTCGTCGTCACGGAACCGAGGCTTTGACCGGCAAGGGGAGCACCTGGGTCAGAGGGGCAGCGAAGAACACTCAGTCGCGTTTGTGCGGCTTCCTTGGCGGCTGTGTTTGCCAACGTTGTATCAACAGGTTCGATCCCTGGCTGCAGCAAGTTGTACATGGCGGCCTGGTCGACATAGGGAAGAATCATGGATCCCCATGCCCATGACGGGACATTGCGGTATCCGCTGGAATCCCACTCTGTCAGCACGAGCGGGGGGAACTGATGTGCGTTGTCGTGATAGTTGTGAAAGGCCAGTCCCAGCTGTTTGAGGTTGTTCCTGCACTGGCTGCGTCGAGCCGCTTCACGCGCCTGTTGGACCGCCGGCAGCAGGAGTGCAATCAGGATTGCGATGATGGCAATAACAACAAGCAATTCGATAAGTGTAAATCCTTGACGACGAGACATACCCTGGACTCCTGTAAAAAACGTATGCCTGAGGTAACGCAAGTCAGGCGATCGTCTCAATCCGATAGGCGGAGCCATACACCGTACGGGCGATGCCTGTCTGATTGAGTCGGCGGTAGGGAATTGTTCGCCCGCCGTGGGACTTACCGGAGTTTTTTGATGTTTCGCTGGAATTTACAGCGAATGAACCTCACGATAGAGGCTGTCCAGTGCAGAGCTGCGAATGCAACTCACCATGACAGCATCGTTTACTGAGATGTAGTGCGGGATGGCTCGCCTGCATTCGCGAGTCCAGGTTGTCAGAAATTTCTCTGGGACACAGGTTGTTATTTCACCCGTGGGCAAATCGGCAATTTTTTTTCGGTAAGTTGGATGTACGGCAGGACAATCTCCATTGCTGGTGCATGCTCCAGGTGAACTGGTTTGTCCGCCGTTTTCCTCACTCTTACGTTCCTCGACAGGAGGAACCTCCGGCGAGGCGACGATGACTTCAGAGTTCAATTCAGCGGCTGGTCCGGGCGACAACGAGTTGTTCGTCTCGCTGCTGATGGAACATCATTCGCGTTTGCTGGGGTACATACGCACGCTGATTCCGCAGCGACAAGACGCGGAAGACCTGTTCCAGAGAGTCAGCATCACCTTGTGGCAAAAGTTCGCCGAGTACGACCGGTCACGCGAGTTTTTTCCGTGGGCCGCGAAGGTGGCGTTTTTCACTGTGTGCAATTACCGACGAAAACGATATCGGCAACGACTGGTTTTCAGCGAGGAGCTGATCGACATCATGTCACAGGAACGTCCGCAACATCTTGAGCAGCAGGAAGGACGACTGGAAGCGTTATTGAGCTGCGTCGAGAGTCTGGCCCCTGCTGATCAACACTTGCTGATGCAGATGTATGGCGAACGTTCCAGCATCAAGGAACTGGCTGCAACGACAGGAAAGGCGGTTCAAACGCTTTACAACCGGCTGGCTTCGCTACGGCGGGATCTGGTGGGGTGTGTTCAGCGGAAAACGTTGGGAGGGCACGCCTAGCCATGTCTCGCAAAGAGTTCGGAGTGCCATTTTATGAGTTGCTGGTGGCCGTTCGCGAAGGTGTGAGCACCCCCCAGCAGGAGCAGAAACTGGAGCAGATTCTGCTGTCTGATCCAGAGGCGAGGCAAGCCTACTATGAGGCCACCGACATCGATCAGGGCCTCACCGAGATTGCCACATTCCCCCGTCAGCTGACCTCGGTCGCTCCACCAGCACTTCGAGAGCACAGTCGCTGGCGAACACTCGTCCGCTATGGAGCGATTGCGGTCGCATCACTCGCCATTGGAGCAGCGCTGGAATGGCTCATTGTCAGCATGCCCTTACGGGATCAACTTGTGCAGCGTCAGCGGATTGCTGCCACTGCGTCGCCGCCTCAGTTTGTGGCCACGCTTGTGCGTTCAACGGACTGCACATGGGCACATGAGAAGTCGCCCCTTTTTGAAGGCCAGCGACTCTTGTCCAAGGATCTCCAGCTCAACGAAGGCGTTGCGGAGTTCCGCCTCGATTCCGGAATTCGACTGGTGCTGGAGGGACCATCCAAGTTGAAGATCAACTCGGCTGGTTCAGCATTCCTTGAGTTCGGCAAGATTGTCCTGCACGGGCATGAACTGGCTGACGGATTTGAGTTGATCACGCCACAAGCAACGTTGATTGACGTCGGAACCGAGTACGGAGCCTCAGTCGACAGAGACTCCAATGTGGAGTTGCATGTCTTCCAGGGGTCCGTGCGAGTGAAGCGAACGTCCGATGAAGGACATGGTGATATGGTCGAGGAAGGCGGGGCACGCCGATTCAGTGGCGAATCGACTGTTGATGTGCCGTTACGACCGGGGCTGTTTCAACGCGAGGTTCCCGGGCAGAGAAAACAGTCGTCCATCACCCGCGATGGTCTGATGGCCTTTGACGGGTTCCGCACCAGCGATGAGTTGCCTGCCGGCACGACCTGGCATTCCAACGGGACTGGCTGGAGCGAGAACTGGAAAGCGGCCCGGCACGGTGACACATTGTCCAAAGCCCTGTTTGACCCGTTGCTGAAGCTGCATTGGGATCAAGTTGGCGACAAGAAAATGACCGGAGCGTTGAGGCTGGGCCCCAATCGCAAAGTCGCTCGACGTGTCCTTGAACATCCCATTCGCATGGACACGAATGCCATCTACTACATCAGCTTCTTCTTCCAGAAAATGGCCAATGCGCCACGAGGCACCACGCAGTATGGAAGTGTGTCGCTGAGGTCCAGCACTGGTGCTCCTGGCACGCAGCGCATGGTGTTTGGCATGAGCTCTGAACGCATGCCAATACTGGTTCACAACGAGCAACAGTTGTCGGCCGCTCCGCCATTACAGGCCGGGAAGCCCTACCTGTATGTCGCCAAGATCATTTCAGGCGAAAACGCTCCCGATCAGATTCAGATGCGGGTCTTCAGCTCGGATGAAGCATGGCTGGAACAGGAGCCGCACGTGTGGACGTGCGTGTCGTCCCCGGCATTTGATGACGCCGTTTTCGACGAACTTGTACTGTATGTGGAGGGGGCGGAGTATGCCGTCGATGAGATACGGGTCGCCTCGTCCTGGCAGGCGCTGATCAATCGCGACTGGCCATTGGCTACGGAAGAGGCCGCTCCTCAGGAGTGACCGTCATCGCAGTTTCATTTGCGAGTGCTGGCTCTATCGACATGTGACGGAAGCAATTCCCTGCTTTCCGGACCGGATCGACACCTGCTCCCTTGGCGTCCTGGTCTTATTGAGGTTCGACCAGTTGTCGCGGGCCACCATCGGCGTTGAGATTCCAGGTTTCGCCCGAATTCTGCTCGATCCTCATCGCAGAAAGTGCGCCGTTGTTGCCTGGTGTCAAATCCAGGGCATAGACTCCGTTTCGTGCAGGTTCCGCAATTCGTGACCACGTGAGGCGGTCACTACAGATCCACGTTTCGCCGGTATGCACTTGAATGCGGTACGCCCAAATGGCACCGTCCAGGTTGACGACGCTGAGGGCGTAGTTCACGCCCGTTGGTGCAGCTGCTGGAGCGCTCGCGTCGACTGTGGGAACACCTGTCTCGGCGGGAGAGGTCGGGTCTGTGGGAATCTTGAACGTCTGGTCTGCCGCTTGCCCGGCGCGGTAGGTTCCCACCACTTTTCCACTGGCCTTGAATCGCCAGAAGTGGCCCGGGCCAGTTGTAATGGGTTCCATGGCGGCACCGGCTTCGATCGTTCCAAACGCGACTTCGTTTCCATCATCGTTGACCCAGAACACGCTCACCACATCAGCTCGCGGGTTGTCAAAAATCAGGTTCACAACCGTATCGCCGTCCCGAATCGTCTTCTCGACCGTTGGGGCCGTACTGCCGGTTGTTTTCCCATTGCGGGCGGCACTAGTCTTTTCACCGCGGGAGGTACTTGGCCTTTGACCGTGGGCGACCATCGCCAGACTCAGAATCAATAACATGCCAATCAGAATGCTTCTCATGACAACTCTCCGTAAGCCGGGATGACCCATATGACCTGGATCGGGATGCCGCGACAGTCCGCGACGTTGGTCAGTGTAACAGCTTACTACCATTTCCGACTCTCCATGACGCGAACCTTCAGCGTCGTCTTCAAGCGGATTCCGTCCAGTCGTGAAAACGCACGGAGGTAGTGGGAGCCCGTGATGTATTCCACTTCAGCTGTGGGCAAGTGAGCCGGGAGCGCGGACCTGCAACTGCGTTTCCTCAGACCTCAACCGACTAATCGTCGAGGCCCTTCGATTTCCGAATGCGGCGGACTTCGGCGATGACAGCGTCGACGACCTGTCCGTTGCGGCCGATTTGCAGCCATTCGTAGTAGCTGACGAACAGGTTCATCGCGAGCGTTGCCGAGGCGAGGGTGAAGTGAATGGTGGCTCCGCCAGGAATCTGCACTGCTGAGGCAGGATCGGCAATGGCTCCAAAGGCTCCGGTAATGATCACCATGAACATGCAGCCGACCAGACCGGGGATAACGCGGTACTTCAGGCGGATGTTCTCAGCGCGGGCGGAATCTCCCAGCCGGTAGGCTTCGCCGGTCTCTTCAATCCAGCGTCCGGTCCCCATGAAGTAAGTCAGGGCGACGGCATGCACCATCATCACAATCACGGCTGCAGCCAGCGCGGTGAGGAAATGCAGGTCGACCTGAGACCGACCGGCATCGGTCACCGCAGCGGCATCTTCGATTCGCCAGCCGAGCGCAAACGTAATGACCAGCAGGAGATTGCTCGTCCCAGCCAGTGTCAGAAAGATTCGCGTCATGGTTTGGTCGACTCGTGAGGTCCGGGAAGCGCTGGAACAGGAACCAGCTGCGGCAGGCTGCCAAACCGCCGACTATAGGTCATTCCGCGCATGGCGAAAGCAGCCTGATCGCGATTCTCGACTCCCGTAATCACCTGTTCGCGAACGGGAGAACGTTGGACTCTTGCTAGGCGGGTTGCGCTGACGACGTTTCCCGGGGGAGCAGCTGGCCGTCGAGGATCTCCAGCACGAGGTCATTCGCTCGGATATAGCGGTGGTCGTGGGTCACAGTGATGACCGTGGCTCCGCGTTCTTCCTGCAGTTCTCGGAGCAACTCGAAGATCTGGGCTCCATTCTGCGAGTCAAGTTCCCCGGTCGGCTCATCGGCGAGAATCAACTGGGGTTCCTTGAGCAGGGCCCGCGCGATGGCCACTCGCTGTTGTTCTCCGCCCGACAGCTGACCGGGCCGATGATGCAGCCGGTCGCCCAGTCCCACTCGTTTGAGCAACGAGATCGCCTCATCACGGCGGTTGCGGCCGCCACGCGTGGGCAGAAACGGAACCAGTACGTTGTCGACCGCAGTGAGGTTCTTCAGCAGATTGAAGCTCTGGAAAATGAAACCAATCTCTTCGCGTCGCATACGGTCGCGCTCAATGGCGGGCATACGCGACAGCGGCCGACCGTCCCAGAAAATTTCGCCGCTGGTCGGGACGTCCAATGCTCCCAGCAGGTGCAGCAAAGTGCTCTTGCCACTGCCAGAGGGACCGACGATGAAGGCGAACGAACCAGTTGGAAAAGTACAGGTAACACCCCGCAGAACGGACGTTGCAGCCCGTCCCAGCAGGTATGTTTTGACCACATTGTCGACCTGAATCATTGAGCGGCCTTCGCCTCAGCGGCAAGTTTGTCGAGTTCTTCGAGCTTCAATCGAACGCTCAGGATATATGGCTGTTCGCCCGCTTCCCAGTGACCATAGGTCGTGGTCACGATCGTGCCATCCGGCAGCAGCTCCACGCCGGGGTAAGCGGTGTCGTAGCCCTTGGTGTTGTCCTGGAGCCGCACGAAATACTGGCCCGGCGTGTTGTTCACCAGATCGTCCCAGGTTCCCACCCAACTGACCCAGTCGCCCTCGAAGGGACGCCCGGCCTTCTCACTCCCCGGAGAAATGCAACGAAAGCTGATGAACAGTCGCCCATCGGGAGCGTATTTTCCGGTGTGTCGATCGCCGGTGAGCGAGATGGGGACTTCGCGAGGTTCGGTCCAGGTGTTGCCCTCATCATCGGAGAAGATGATATGCGAATGCTTCACACGTCGGTTCTCTCGCAGCAGGACCGCCATGCGTTTCCCATCCGGTGAGCGAATGCAGCCCGGTTCGCACAGGTTGACTTCCGCCGACTTGAACACGGCCTCCGGCTCGGACCAGGTCAGTCCGCCATCGGTGGAGAGAGTCTTGTACAGCGTAAATGCCCCGGCTCCATTGTTCACTTTGCGAAAGAACCGCCCATCATCGTGAAACATGGCGAGGTAGTGGCCGGGGCCGGTCTTCAGCGGCTCGACGAAGCCCATCACCACGATGCCGCCCCAGTCACCAGCAGCTTTGAGTTCGCTCCAGGTGGCTCCATCGTCTTCGGTCACGGCGAGCCGGGCAGGATACTTGCCGGACCACATGATGATTCGCTTCTTCCCATCGGGACCGATGACGCGATGCAACGTGGGAACTTCTTTGCTGGTCGCCCAATTGGCCGGAGTGGGCAGACGGTCGCTCCAGGTGAGCCCGCCATCGTCGCTTCGCTTGTATACGATGGCTCCGCCGCCATGCCCCTTGGGATAGACGCACAACATCGTCTTGCCATCTTCGAGGAGGCATGTGGTGGGATGCCCCAGGTACTGCCCCGCTTCGCGATCCACGACAACCTGTCGCGATGCTTGATCGTTCAAGTCCAGGATGATCGGTTCCGCATGCGCGCTGGTGGCAATGAGCGAGAAGAGTCCGGCGAGCGTCAGGAGTGGTCGTTGCATGATTCTCGATGTTGCGAGGGAGGGCGAGGTTCACATCCACTGGGGACGATGCATCTAACATGTTACATGGTCACAATGCGCATGGAAACCGCTGCGTCCGTCGCGGCCGACCACGGACAACTGGCGATGGCGTTCCACGCGCTCTAGCATGCAAACTCCATATTGCTCACAAGGCACGAAGACCATTGCTCGCCCAAAGGACCTGTGAACATGAATCGCGCATTGCCCCTGCTTCTGATGTGGCTGCTCTCGTACGCTTCCCTCCATGCTGCTGAGACGCCCCCGAACTTCGTGATCATCTTCGCGGACGACCTCGGTTATGGGGACCTGAGCTGCTATGGACACCCGACGATTGCCACGCCTCATCTCGATCAGATGGCAGCGGAAGGGATGCGGTTTACGCAGTTCTATGTGGGCGCTTCGGTCTGCACTCCCAGCCGGGCGGCTTTGATGACGGGACGGCTGCCGGTTCGCAACGGCATGTGCAGCGACAAGCGGCGGGTGCTGTTCCCTGACTCCAAGAGCGGGTTGCCAGCGAGCGAAGTGACCCTGGCCGAAGCTCTTCGCGAACGTGGATATGTCAGTGGCTGTTTCGGGAAGTGGCACCTTGGTCATCTTCCGCCTCACCTGCCAACCAACAACGGCTTCGACACCTATTTTGGCATCCCTTATTCCAATGACATGGACCGTGTGGGAGGGGAAGCTCCCAAGGGGCGGGCGGCGTTTCTTGATCCGAAGGTGGAGTACTTCAACTGCCCGCTGATGCGGGATCTGGAGATTGTGGAACGCCCGGCGGATCAGACGACAATCACACGGCGATACGCCCAGGAAGCCATTGGCTTCATCCGCAAGCACAAGTCCGATCCCTTCTTCGTTTACCTGCCACACAACCTGCCGCATGTCCCCCTGTTCCGGTCACCCGAGTTTGAAGGGCGCAGCCGTCGCGGGTTGTATGGCGATGTGATTGAGGAGATCGACTGGACGGTCGGCCAGGTGCTGCAGGCACTGCGGGACGAAGGACTCGCAGAGAATACGCTGGTCTTCTTCACCAGTGACAATGGCCCGTGGCTGATCTTCGGCGATCATGGTGGCTCCGCTGGACTGCTCAAGGATGGCAAAGGCTGCACCTGGGAAGGGGGCATGCGAGAGCCAGCCATTGCCTGGTGGCCCGGTCATGTCCCTGCCGGAAAGGTGAACCGGGAACTGGCCACGACAATGGATCTGTACACTACCTGCATTACGCTCGCGGGCGGCCAGATCCCCCAGGACCGAGTGGTGGATGGTCTCGACCTGACCCCCACTCTGCTTGGAACCGGCCCCAGTCCTCGCGACACGGTCTACTACTATCGCGGCCAGACGCTGATGGCGGTGCGGCATGGTCCGTGGAAGGCTCACTTCCGAACCCAGGGGGCTTACGGAGCGGATTCCAAAGAGCGGAAAGCCCATGACCCGCCGCTGCTGTTCAACCTGGACGTTGATCCTTCCGAGCGAGACAACGTCAATGCGGCTCACCCCGAGGTGATTGCAACCATTCGCACGATTGTGGCAGATCACGAATCGAAACTGGAAATCCCTCCTTCCGAACTGGAGAAGTAGGGTCCCTGCCCATGCGAAAACCCCGGTGCCGCCCTATGGCAGCACCGGGGTTTTGTATTCAGTCGATCAGTCACCATTCCCGGCGCCAGATCGAGGCTTGCAGGCAGCCTAGCGGCTCATGGCCTGATTCATGCGGGCGCGGTTCTTGGCGCGGCGACGCTCGCGACGGCGGGCTTCACTCGGCTTTTCGAAGTATTCGCGACGACGCAACTCCTTCTTGATACCGGAGTAGTCGCACAATTTTCGAAAGCGGCGAACTGCTTCCTGAACTGATTCATTGTCCCGCAGACGTAGCCGTACCACACAAACCTCCCATTTGAGTTCTCGTCCTGAGTTCCAGAACGTGGATCCTTCCTGCTCCATAACCCTAGCTGGCGAATGCGGTTGCAGAGATGCTACCGGCTTGCGTCGCCGTGAGACCAGAGGCCGCTCGCGCCGTGGAGCGGGTCTTGCAGGAATGACAACATTGTTTCTTCGTCATTCAAGTATAGTCGCCGTAATATTTTGCGACAAGGTGGCGATTCAAAAACATAGGGGGGTCGCCTAAATTGTCACTGAATCGACGTGACTCGGTCGGCGAATGGCCACAAAAAAAGGAACCAGACCTGCTGGTCTGGTTCCTGCAATAGCGTGTGTATTCACTCGGCGGAGCGACAACCGCCGCAAGCGCTGGTTACCACACAATGGTCACGTTCAGGCTGGCTGGGCCCGGGGTATACCAGGGACGGCGGTAGCTGTAGTACGGGAATCGTTCGTGCAGCCCACCGGCGTAGGCCTGCGGAGCGATCAGCCCCAGTGGAGGCGGCACGGCCAGGCGGGCTCCAGCATTGCGGCGGTAGCCATCGTCGGTGACAGGAGCCAGCGGCGCCGGTTGGTAAACGCCATAGCCCAGGCCATTGGAGCCGTACACATATTGCCCAGGAGTGACATCGCCGACAACGTAACCTTCAGTCATGACCGTTCCCTGGTTGCCAGAAGCAGCCTCGGATTGAGGCACAACCGCCGGTTGCGGAAGCGTTTCTGTCGTCGGCGGAACCAGCGTTGGGGTGGGAACGGATTGTGGCACGTCAACGCCTCGGGCTGGCAGGTTCAAGCCAGATACGGAGTGTGGAGCCGTCAGAACAGGGGTTTGGGCCGCTGCGACACACGTCAGGCCAAGCAGGCAGGCAGAGCAGGTGAGGAATCGCGACAAAATCATGTTTGGTCTCCACGGACAACACTTGAAGGTCGTTGGGACGGCAAGAGCGGTTTGTCCCGAATACTGCTTCAGACTAAGGGTCAAGAGGGATAGTTGGGCAGGCGTGAATGGGGGCTTTCTGCCGAGAATCCACTTCCACCATAGGATATTCCGATTTTGTCGAATTCCAGATTGTGTTGTCTTTGGGCAGTCGCCCCCTGGTCGGCTTTGCTGATGACGATTGCGGCAACCACCCGATGAAATGACTGGAACTATTGCTGCGCGAAGACTGCGAGCCGGTGGCAAGCGTTCGACGTGTCGAGATTTCGAGGGAGTGTTGTCATGAATCGATGGATCTTCTCTGCCTGTGCCATTCTGGCGATGACACGCGGTGGATGGGCGCAGGACTACATCGGAGCTGGTCAGGAATTCGTCGGATCCGGGCAGGAATTTGTCGGCCCCGGTTCGGTTGGAAGCAACGAGCCACTCTTTTCGTATGACGACCAGGAACGCTGGAAGCATGGCTGGATTCAAGCGATGCCATACTACGGCGGCTACGAGTCCTTTCGGCCCTACAACTACCACCATGTGTTTGGACAGGCCACCACAGCTCAAGGGTGGGGCATGTCGATGCCATACTCACAGCAGTTCTGGCATCGCTATGAGAACATGACCAATCTGGCGCTCTCCGCCCCCGATGACAACGTTCTGACGCCGGTACCACAGCAGCAGTACCAGCAACAGCCTCAGAACTTCCACCCCCTGCAGCAGCAGCAACAGCAGCAGCTGATGCCGCCTCAACCGCAGTATCAGGCTCCGGCCCCTACGCCCGCCCCGGTTCCTCAGGCCGGATGGCAAATGCCTCAGCAGGGGGCCTACCAGACTCAATACATCGAGCAGGCTGCTCCCCAGCAGCAACTCATGCAGAATTACCTGCGGGGCCCGGTTCTTCCGTCCGGCAATCGCCGGTAACGATAGAATCAGCTGAAATTTCCACCGAAACGTCAGCGGCCCCTTGGGCTGCTGGCGTTTTTTCGATGGACTGGCAGGGAGTTTACAGCAGCTCTCCCCTTGCCGGAGCACCAGGCCCATTTTAAACTGCCGACTAATCAGTGGAAACGAATATGTAATCCGTGGGGAGATTGGGATGCTGCGAGTTCTGCTGAATGGTCGTTCCCGCTACTGCGATGGAATTCCCCGTCGATCGTTTCTGCAACTTGGTCTGGCTGGCATGGGCGCCCTCTCGCTGGGACAAATCCAGCAGTTGCAGGCCGCCTCAGGAAGCTCAGCCAGGAAAACCTCGCTCATTCTGATCTGGCTGGACGGTGGGCCCAGCCACCACGACACCTACGATCCCAAGCCACAGGCTCCGGCTGAGTACCGTGGTCTCTGGCGGCACATCCCTACAAATGTGCCCGGAATCGACATTGGTGAGATGTTCCCGCTGCAGTCACAGCTGGCCGACAAATACTCCCTCATCCGGTCGATGCATCACGATTCCGGCGATCACTTCACCGGTGGCCACTGGATGCTCACGGGACGAGGCGGAGTCAGCGGCGGGGCAACAGCGGGCAAGTTTCCGTTTTTTGGCAGCATTGCCAGCAAGGTTGCCGGTCCGCGTCGACATGGAATGCCGGCATATGTCGGCGTCCCCTACGGCATGAGCATTGGCCTGCGGCCCGGCTACTTTGGCGGCAATTATCTCGGAGGAGAATACGATCCGTTCGAGACTGAAGGTGATCCGAACAACGACAACTTTCAGGTCAAGAACCTCGGCCCCATCGCCCAGCTGCCCATCGAACGTCTCCGCGATCGCCGAACATTGAATAGCGACCTCGACCGACTGCTGCGGCAGCGTGATGTCGCTGGCGGCCTCTCGGACGTCTCCTCATTCGACCAGCAGGCCTTCGACCTCGTCACCGGATCATCCGCCCGGCAGGCATTTCAGATTCAGGAGGAACCCGCAGAGCTGCGTGACAGTTACGGCCGAAATTCATGGGGCCAGAGCGTGCTCCTGGCCCGTCGACTTGTTGAAGCTGGCTCCACTGTGGTGACGTGCCACTTCGGCGGCTGGGATTCCCACTGGGACCACCAGCAGACGATGGAACGGCATCTCCCGAAGGTCGATCTCGCCGTGAGCGGGCTGATACGCGACCTCGATCAGCGCGGCCTGCTGGATCAGGTCATGGTCGCCGTGTGTGGCGAATTCGGTCGCACCCCCCGCATGAACGATGGTGGGAACGGCGGCCCTCCGCTCAGCAAGGGGACACCGGGCCGTGACCACTGGGGCAACGCCATGTCGGTTCTCGTCGCTGGCGGCGGCATTCGAGGCGGTCAAGTCATCGGCTCCACCAACCATCTCGGCGAACATCCCCTGGAACGCCCGCTGCGTCCCGGCGACCTGCACCACACCATCTTCCGAGTCCTCGGCATCGACCCCCACGTCCACTTCACCGACCACAGCGGTCGCCCGATTCCGGCGATCGATCACGGCGGGGTGATTGAGGAGTTGCTGTAAGAAAGGGCGTTACGAAAAACTCGATCCGTTTAAGGTACATCAAGACGCACCTTTCTCCATGAACGAGCCCTACAAATCGTGGGGCGCAACGTCCCGTACGGTCACTGGTCAGTTCGATTAGCGACCAGCTGGTTTCCAGGTACAAAGATACCTGGATCTGGGCATCTCAATTCCCCCCCCCCCATACCAACTACTCGCCCGACGGCAACTGCTTCAGCACGCTCTCCGCGACCTGTTTCGCCAGTCCTTCATTGCCCATCCCGTTGAAGTGCACACCATCGGTGGATTGCCAGTCAGCGCGGTCCTTGACGAGTTCGAACAGGTCGTCGGTGGCGATGTGCTTGCCTTGGATGATCTCGGCGGCGAGTTTATTTCGCTCCTTCACTCGCTCTGTCTGCTCCGCGAAAGCATCGAGATTCTCACGCTTTCGCGTGGGCGTTGTGGTGGCCCAGATGAGCTTGGCATCGCTGGCGTGTTCCTGGAGGAACGACATCGTCTGCTGGAGTCCGTCACGGTACTGGTCTTCGGTGTAGCCCCAGCCGTGCAGGCCGTTGTTGAAATGGATGACGGAGAACTTGTACTGCTTGAGCAATAGCAGCAGGTCGTCGTTGAAGGTGGGGTCTGAGACGCACTTGGAGGTCGTCAAACGGGCGCAGGCTGCTTTGCCAGCGAGCAGTTTCTCCGCACCGCCAAAGTAGCCGCGCGTGATCGAATCCCCGACGAACAGTACCCGGGGCAGGGTCTCCTTGTCGGCGCCGGTAATCCAGATGTCGATCCACTCGATCCGTTCACGAATCGGTTCTTCGGCGGACAGAGCAGGGCAGACAGCCAGCAGTGTGATCAGGACGCAGAACGGTTTCATCGGTAACAATCTCCCGGGAACGCGATGC
>JAGQPW010000290.1 GCA_020426515.1 Planctomycetaceae bacterium
CGGATTTCTAATCCGTCGGTCGGGGGTTCGAATCCCTCCGGGCGTACTTTTCTCACTCGCTGGCAATCGCAATCAGCCGGCCCTTTCTCGGTTGTCTTCAAGTGCTGGCCAGTGTCGCCCACATTGCGCCGGAAAAAACTCCGCACTCGTCAACGAGCCCCGATTTCTCGCTGGCCAGTGACAAAATCTCGGCCCGCGAAATCGACTCCGTCCTCACTCGATTCTAGGGGCTGTAGTGATCTGCCCCCATGAGTTGGCCAGCACCATTCCTTTCGTTGTCATGCAGATCCTGGCTTGGACTGTTCGAGCGAATCTTCCAGCGATCGGCATTTGGCTGACACTCTACGGCCTTCAATTGTCCTCAGTGGAACGCAAAACGGCCGCAAGTGACAAGCGGCCGCAACCAGAGCAAGTTCCGAACGGTTTACGCTGGGTCATGATCGTGGTGTTCCTGTTCGGCTTTACTGTTGGAGCGGGGGCGTGGCCTGGTTCGACGACACGCTGCGGCTGGGGACTGTCTCCGGATCTCGAATTGTCTCTCCTGCAGCATGCCCTTGCCGATCTTCCTCTGGATGGTTCCTCGCACTGCTCTGGCGTGCGAGAGTCCGGGATGCTGGCCTGGCTTCGTCCGGGAGAAATCCGCCCGTACGATGTTCCTGAAAGAGCTTTCCTCGCAGGTCGTTTGAAGGAACACGTTCGAATTTCGGACGACTTGAGGGCGGGCTGGGCGGATCGACATCGGCGCGGAGATGGGACCTGGGGAGGCTGGTGGATTCCACTGGCCCAACGGAACACTCGACTACTGCTCATTTCACCTCGCGATACGGAGTGCGTCCGTTCACTGGAATCATCCAACTGGAAACCGCTGGCCATTGATGCCCCCTGTTTGCCATATGGTCTGGCGGGCGACCCGGCCCTGGGGAATCGAATGGTCCAAATGCTGGCACTGCTCGATCTGGTCGAGCACGGAGCCTGGTCCTATCCCGCCCCTCCAGCGGGCGGGGCGGGGCACTATGTCGATCTGTGTGGCTGGTTCACTGGTCAACACAATGTTCAGCTTGATCTACAGCAGTCACGAACAATGGAAGCCATGCAACGGCACCTCGCCGCGATCCGGGTATTGCAATACGCTTTGCAGCGAAGTTGCCAGGAAGCACGAGAAGCGTACCAACGTAACCAACTGGCCCTGGCGTATCAGGAACAGTTGCAGGTGGGCCGCGCCAGCCGCTGGCGCACATTGGCCTATCTCGGCAGTGGCGGAAACATCAGGACTGCTGTCGAGCTGTTTGGCTCAGAGACATTGCCCCCTTCCAGTGATCCAACAACGCGAAACTGGCAACAGGCCGTCAAGGCTGCTCTTGCCGGAGATCTGCAATCGGCCATCGAGGAGTTGCCTGAGCATGAAGACGAGAGTTTGTATGCAAAATCGCAGCTCTATCTGGAGGCGGGAGAACCTGCGCGGGCAGCAGCACTGTTCCGGCGGTTGATCGTCGAATTCCCCGAGTCAATGTGTGCCACACTTGCTCGAACGACACTGGGATTGCGACATGAGTAAGCATTTCTGGCCCGGATTTCCGATCCTCGCGACTGCGGCAGTCATCGCAGCTGTAGCCTGGACGCAGACGCCTCGCGAAGACGTTCCCGCAGAAGTACGCCCACTTGTGAGTTCACCGACGGTTCCTCCAACGATGGCCCAATGTGCCGATTGTCACCAGGACATCTGCAATCAGTTTCGGTCGGCAAGTCACGGTCAGACCTTGTGGAGTGGCACTGATCCCAAGGCGATGGCGAAATTTGAGGGACAATCGGCCTCGTGGCCTGCAGACGGCACACAGCTGCGGTTCGTTCGCGATGGCGATTCCTTGTATCTGGAATGCGAAGGCCGGCCGCAACGAAGTCGAGTGGACTGGTTCTTCGGTTCCGGCCATCACGCAATCACACCGGTCAGTTTGCAGCTGAATCCGGCCGGGGAATCGGAAATGCGACAGCTGAGCCTCTCGTGGTATCCGGACGTCGGGCTGGCCCCAACGCTCGGACAGGATGGAGAGTCTGCGGTACCAGCCGGTATGGCTACACTGGGAGAATGGCTCGATCACGCGGAAACGACCAGTTGTTTTGGCTGTCATACCACCCATCTTCCGCTTGAACACGGTCAAATTCTTGAGGCGGAAGTCATCCCTGGAATCAGCTGCGTACGGTGTCACTATGATGCCGCAAAGCATCTTGAATCGGGCGGCCAGGTTGACGGTATTCTTGAACGCTGGGCTAGTTTGACTCCCAGAGAATCCATCAATCGCTGCGGCGAGTGCCATCGCCGGGCTGACCAGATGACCGAACTGGACAAAGACCCCAATCGCCCGGAACTGGTCCGATTTGCATCTGTGGGACTGGTCCTGTCGCGCTGCTTTCTTGGACAGGACGAAACGGGAAGCAACCAGCCCCCCGTGCGG
>JAGQPW010000291.1 GCA_020426515.1 Planctomycetaceae bacterium
TGAAGGAAATTGGCTTTGCAGTCATTGCGACATCGCTCGCCATTGTCGCCGTGTTTATTCCAGTCGCCTTCATGGATGGCCTGGTTGGGCGATTCTTTTATGAGTTCGGGATGACCGTCACATTCGCGGTCGTGGTTTCGACGTTCATCGCCGTATGGCTTTCACCGATGCTCTGTTCCCGGGTACTAAAGGTTACCCCTCAACACGGGCGACTATTCAATGTCGTGGAACGATTCTTCACGGGCACCGAATGGCTGTATGGCTTGACGCTCCGATTTGCTTTGCGGCACCGCTGGTTGGTATCGGCGCTGGCAATCGGCGTGTTAGTTGGCAGCGTAATGCTCCTGCCGTTGATAGGGACCGAGTTCTCGCCCTCGCAGGACGAGGGGCAGTTCAACGTGCAGGTCGAAACGCCGCTCGGCTCGTCCATTGATCGAACCAGCCGAATTCTCGAAGAAGTGGAGCGTCGGCTGTGGGAATTGCCGCATGTTACGAACTTGTACACAACCATTGGAGCCGGCCAGGAAGGTCGCGTGAATTACGGCATGATTCTGGTCCAACTCCCGGACAAGGCGGAGCGGACACTCAGCCAGCATGAAATCATGGCAATGGCCCGACAAAGTGTGGAGGATCTTGGCCACTCCAAAATCAGCGTCGAATACATCCCACGCGTTTCGGGCGGTGGATTCCGATCGGCTCCGCTGCAATATAACCTACGCGGGACGGACATCGCTGAACTTGAGAAGATGGCCCTGCAGGTCACGCAGCGGATGCGCGAGACCCCGGGGATTGTCGACGTCAACCTTACGTATGACTCCAGCAAGCCGGAAGTGGCGATCCTGCCCGATCGCGATCGGGCGGCCGATCTGGGTATCAACGTTGAGAAACTGGGACTTGCCGTCCAAACGCTCGTGGGTGGCAGGCCCGTCAGCACATTCGAGGAGGGGGGCGAGAGTTTCGACGTTCGCGTGCGTCTGGCGGAAGGCGATCGCGACCGTGCCGAGGCGATTGCGGCGCTGCCCGTGCGAACCCGGAGTGGCCGTTTAGTTGAATTCCGTCAGCTCGCTGACGTTGTGGAAGGCACCGGCCCGGTGCAAATCGACCGACAGAATCGGCAGCGGCAGGTCACTATCATGGCCAACCTAGAGAGTTTTAAGCCGCTTGGGGCCGCCATGACGGACGTGCTGTCCATGGAACGTGAAATCGGACTCCCGCCGGGAGTGGTCAGTGCATTTACTGGTGCCGGAGACATGATGGCCGAATCATTCGCCAGCATCATTTTCTCGCTCCTTCTCGCGATCGTCCTGATCTACATGGTTCTAGCGTCGCAGTTCGAGAGCTTCATTCACCCAGTCACTATTATGGTCTCGGTGCCGTTGTCGATCGGTGGCGCATTGGGCGCCTTGGCGATAACGGGGCTGACTCTGAACATCTACAGTATGATCGGCATGGTCATGTTGATGGGGTTGGTCACCAAAAATGCCATTCTGTTGGTGGACTACACAAACCTGCTCCGTCGCGAGCAGGGAATGGAAAAGAACGAAGCGCTCTTAATGGCGGGACCAGTGCGGCTTCGCCCGATTCTGATGACTGCCTTTTCCACTATCGCCGGCATGATCCCGATTGCTATCGGCTTGGGGGCTGGATCGGAGACCCGCCAGCCCTTGGGTGCCTGCGTAATCGGAGGAATGCTCACGTCGACGCTGCTAACGCTCGTGGTTATCCCGGTGGTGTACAGCCTGCTGGATGACCTAAGCTGCGGTGTCTTGCGCATCCTGGGAGTTACAGTGCAGCAGGATATCGAAGCCAGACCGATTCATTTGGCAGACCAGGATGTCGAACAGCGTGAAAAGAATGAACCGCAAGTGGCTGCCGCATTAAAAACCCGTGAGACCGCGAAAGCAAGCTGATGCGGCGGAGTGCGTCGCATCGTCGATGAAGGGGCGCGTCTTCTTCGGTGGGGCCTGCTCCGGTTCGATGTTCGTCCGATTGGAAGGTTTCAAGGATAGCGATTAATGATTCCTGATGAACTGAAAGCTCTATTGACCTCGGTGGAGGACCTTGATCCGAATTACGACAACGTTGAAGTGTACATCAACTACCTCCTCCCTACGCCGGGGTAGGCAGTCTCACGAGCGCTTTGTAACGGCACTGAGGGCGCACCCGCATGGCAAATGATGAAGCCCGCGCACGAATACTCGAAGTGGCAGGGCCCATTTTCGCCGCGAAGGGTTACCATGGTGCCACGATCCGCGAGATATGCGAAGCGGCTGGCGTGAACGTTGCTGCAGTCAATTACCATTTCCGTAACAAGCGGACGCTCTATGGCGCTAGCCTTGGTTTGGCCCTCGAATTAACCGCGAGCCGAGCGCATTTTCCGACGTGGTCCCCGGAAGAACCGGCGGAGGCGCGGCTCAAAGAGTGTGTTTGCACGCTCGTTGAACGAA
>JAGQPW010000292.1 GCA_020426515.1 Planctomycetaceae bacterium
CGACGATGCTGAACTTGAGTACGAAGTGACAGACGACGTTGTGACCTCGGTGACCGTGACACTTCAAGAGGGGTACAATGACGAAAACGTGACGCCTCTGCGTTGCTTCCCGCAGCTAAAGGAGCTGAACATCGTCCGTGGTGCCAATTCGCTTGATCTCTCTCCAATCAGAATTGCCCCACTCGAAACGCTGACCTGCAACCGGATGATTGTGTTGAGAAACCTCTCCATCCTGCGGGACATGCCGACTCTCAAAACCATCAACGGCGAGCCCAGCACTGAGTACCTTGATTCGGTCGAAGCCGAACCCGTCGCTTCCGCAGGCGGCATGTGACGTGTTCCCGAGCAGTTTCAAGGTGGGGATGGCGGTTCTCTTGTGAAGGCCCGTTGACCAGTGGACATCAGATGAGGCGAGCTACCACAAGGCCGGTACATTATTGGCATTCCATTTTTCCCACAGGCTTTGCAGGGCCTCAACCTTGTCCGGATGTTCGGCTGAGAGATCATGCTCTTCCGAGGCATCCTGGCTCAGATTGTAGAGCCCGAATGTCAGCACCGGAGGTCGCGTAACCTGCTCCATTGTGCGAACCAGTTTCCAGTCTCCCTGACGAATCGCGTATTGCTCACCGTATCGCCAGTAGAGTTCACGTTCAGGCGGGGTATCGCTTGAGCCGGTGAGGAACGGCAACAGGTTCACACCATCGAGTTGTGCGTCGGCAGGCACTTTGACATTCGCTGCTGCCAGTGCGGTGGGCAGCATGTCGAGCGAAATTACCGGGACATCCACAACGAGCCCGGCGGGGAGAGTGCCTTTCCATTGCATGGCGAACGGCTCGCGGATGCCACCCTCCCGCAGCGTGCTCTTGTATCCCCGGAAAGGAGTGTTGTACGAGCCGCTACCGAAAGGGGCTCCGTTGTCGCTGTGGAAGATGATGAGCGTACGATCTTCCTGACCCGATTCACGCAACGCATCGAGAATGCGGCCGACACTTTGATCGAGCAACGAGATCATCGCGGCGTTTTTGCGGCGCTTCTCGGATGCGATTCCGGCGAACGGCTCTTCCGATCCGGGAGGGGTCTGCAGCGGCACGTGTGGCGTGAGATAGGCCACGTAAAGGAACCACGGGGCAGACTGATGCGAGTCGATGTATGTGGCGGCTTCGCGGCCCATCGCAAGGTCCACATACGGGTCGTTTGCAGCCTCCCGTTTGCCGTTTCGAAACACAAGGAGCGGCGGAAGCTTGTTCTGGCCGGGCATAATCACATCGTCGTCGAATCCGCGGGATGTCGGAGTGAACTGCGGCAGTTTCGGGTTGCCAACGTGCCATTTGCCAATGTGGGCGGTTGTATAACCGGCTGCTTTGAGCCAGTCTCCCATCGTCTTTTCGTCCACTGGCAACCCTTCGGGGGCACGGTCAGCAAGCGGATGATTGAACTCATGGCCAAATCGTGTCTGGTAGCGTCCTGTGAGCAATCCCGCGCGGCTGGGGCTGCACACGGGAGCGGTGACATAGCCGCTGGTGAACCGCAGGCCGTTCTTTGCAATGGAGTCAAGATTGGGGGTCGGCACATCGCTGCAACCCTGGAACCCTGCGTCTGCATATCCGAGGTCATCTGCCAGCAGATACAGAATGTTCGGCTGTCTGTGGGGACGGTCCGCGGCATGAAGCACGGACGGCAGGGTCAGGAGTGCGACTATGATCAGGTATCTCATGAGCGATTCGTGCTGCGGGTGGACACAGCGCTGAGGATTGGCGGACCGAATGTCCCGAGGTGATGTACCCACTCTGAACGAGGTCTGGTTCCTCGTCAACTCCTGAGTCCATTCATCAGAAGGCGGGCATCGGGGGCATTCAGACGTATGCTCTGAACACAGTACTCAATTCGTTTCACACCGGCGGCATTCATGCACTTCTGGCGGATGGGAGTGTCCGGTTTGTGTCGGACAATATCGACATCGGAACACTTCGCAGCCTGGGATCGGCACACGATGGACCTGTCGTGGGTGAGTTCTAATCACCATTGGAATTACTGTCGGGAACTTCCGGTCACCACATACTGCGACGATCACTGGGGCCGATTGTCGACGATTTGATCGGCGAAGCCGTTGCGGCTCAATTCGGGTTTCGGATTGTGGTTGTAAGTCTTATTTGTGTAGTGGTTTGTGTTGATTGAATTCGTTGGTTCGGATGTGGATGCTCAACGTAATCATGGGTCGCCAGTCGTCAGGTTCACCGGACGATTCGTTGCGGCTCGGAATTTGAGAGTGCTCTGAAAACCACTCTTGATCGCAGAAAGAGACGATGGGATATACAAACAGACAGAATTGACATTGTAGTCGTGGTGGTCTATACATCAACTGCAGCGTATGCATGGATTTTCTTCCTGCTGTGCTCCCACCACTTGGCTCTCGCAGCATTGAAAGCTCGGGAAGACTAGGTGAGCT
>JAGQPW010000293.1 GCA_020426515.1 Planctomycetaceae bacterium
TGGCTTGCTGTTTACGCCGCTGCTCATCGGATTGACCACACGACAACATCCAGGCGATGTCCCCTCCACTGCAGAAAATGGAGCCCTGACCGCTGAGGACAATCAATCGGATGCTTTCGTCATCAGTCGCATTTGAATAGATCGCCGTTAACTCAGATGCCATGGCCTCGTCGAAGGCGTTGCGTTTCTCTGGACGATTGAGCATCACCGTCAGGACACCTCGCTGGTCGAGGTCGCACTTGATGTGTTTTGTCATGCTGCTATGAGCGGTTACGAGTCAAGATTGGAGGCGGACGGGATGTTCGACGGGTCCGGTCGAAACTTGTAGCCGTAGAAAATCAGCCCTTCCGCCGAAGTTTCAAACAGTCTCCGCGTCACGAGCGTGCCGCGCATTCCAGGTTCTGGCTGACAGAATTCCGTGTCGGCCACTGCTGCCATGATGGTCGGTCCCGCATCGAGTTTTACCAGCGCCAGGTATTGCAGGGGCTGAGATGCGTAGGCTGAGATTGGACGGTTGACGGCAGTGACCTGCACCAGTTCACCGTGAGGCGAAAACTGTTCCTCACACAGGTTCGTTGTGCGGCATTGAGCACATGTTGGCCGTGTGCCCACACTCGCAAATCCACAAGTCCTGCAGCGAACACCTTCCAGGCGATAGAATTGCCCTTGCAGACGACGTTGCACTGGTGGATCAATCATGATGGGCCCCCACCTGGAGAATTGATGTGTATACGTTGGATGCGAATCCACCAAAGCACTGAGTCATCGCAGTTGTCGCATTCGCGATCTGGTTCTGTCCCGCTTGTCCCCGCAACTGCATGCAGGCATCGATCACCTGGTACAGGCCGGTTGCTCCAACGGGATGCCCTTTCCCTTTGATTCCGCCCATGGACTGAATTGTCACTCGCCTTCTATCACTCGCGAACTCGGGATCAAAATATCGCCACCCCGTTCCATTCGGAAGCACTCCAGTTGCCTCGATGGAGAGCGCGGCTGTGACCGGGAACGCATCATGGCACTCCAGGAGATCCACCTGGTCCAGGGTAAGTCCTGCTGACTGCAACGCATTGGCTGCGGATTTCTCGGCCGCGACCATTCGAAGAATTGGACTACGCTGAGTGATGGAAACAGTATCGGTTGCCCCTTCAACCGCCGCAACATGTATCGGGGGAACTCCGCTGGCGTCGTTCTCAAGGGACGTACAACCAAGGACTACGGCAGCGGCACCGTCACAGATCGCAGGGCAATCCAGCAGCCTCAGAGGATCGGCAACGATTGGGGACCGCTCCCAGTCGGACGATGTGACGGCGCGTTGAAACATGGCATAGGGAGTGCCCGCCGCCCGCTGATAGGCATTGATTGAGAACTGTGAGAGTGCCTCCGGTGTTGCCCCTGTTTCAAACATGTATGCACTTGTCGCCAAGGCGGCAAGTGCCGTGTTTGAGGCACCAACGACCGTCTCCGACTCAAAGTCATTGGCGAAGGCCAGTGCTTCCACGGTACGAGTTGCCGGGCTGTCGGTCATCTTCTCGACCGCAACGACGGCAATCCGTCGTGCCAGTCCAGACTTGATCAATGCATATCCAGTTCGCAATGCCGCAGCGCCACTCGCGCAGGCAGCTTCAACCTTGATTGCTTCGACTCCAGCCAACCCGGCACGGTCTGCAATGGCAGCTCCCAGATTCTCCTGCCGATTCAGGACGCCAGAGAGCATGTTACCGACTATAATTGCATCGAGATGGTTATCCGACAGTTCCCTCATTGCCGACTGGATCGCTTGAACGCCCAGATCCAAAAGGGACATGTTCCAGTGTTCGCCAATCGGAGTACAACCGTAACCGAGAATCGAGACTCGCCGATTCATGAGCGTCCCCGCGTGATCTGTCGGTTCATGATGAGAAACTGCTCATAACTCAGATCACGATCGTGTTGCACGCACGGATCGTCAAAACACTCCGGGAGGAAGTTCAGTTCAGATCTCATCTCCACGGCAAAGCAGTCGGCTCCAGCACCAGAGCCATATGATGAAACCAGAATGCGATCTCCAACCGATGCCAGTGTCAGCGCCTTCGCCAGCCCGAGTAGTGAACTGGCCGCGTACGGGTTGCCGATTTTGTCCGCGAAAACGATGGGATCAAACTGCGGCTTCTTGAATCCAAGATGAGCAGCTACCTGTTTGGGAAACTTGGCGTTTGGCTGATGAAAAACAGCGAAACGATAGTCCGCCGCAAGAGTGTTGGTTCGACGCAAGAACTCCGAAGCGGCTTGTTCAACGTGAAAGAAGTAGCTCGGAGTTCCAGTGAATCGATGTGCGTGGACCGGGAATCTCTCTCCGTCACGTCGATGGAAGTCCGGTGTATCAGTGACGAAT
>JAGQPW010000294.1 GCA_020426515.1 Planctomycetaceae bacterium
GCCGGTGGAACCGGCCCTACGGGGACTGGCCATCCGTCGCCAGCATCGCCGCCACCGCCACCAGCCCCCGCGGATTGTACGTCCAACCGATCCGCCGCACCGCTCCATCCACCCCGGACCACAGCGCTGTCGACCGGTTGTTCCACCACGGTTGGGGGGACTTCTGGCCAGCTGGGGGTTGCTTCACCGCGTGGTTTCGAACAGTTACGATGTGTCAATGGCACGAGCTGTAGGCATGATGGCCCCTGCCAAGTTGATTTTCCGCACGTTTCCTCACGGCCTGAAGTTGTTCCATGGTTCCTGCTGGTACTTCCACCTGTCGACTCGTCACGCTGGGCTGCAAAGTCAATCAGTATGAGACCCAGCTGGTCAAAGAAGCCCTGGAGCAGAACGGCTACCGGGAAGCGACTGAGGGAGAAACTGCCGATTTGTGCGTGGTCAACACCTGTACCGTCACCTCGGAAGGGGATGCCAAGTCCCGCAAACTGATTCGGCAACTCGCCCGGCAGAATCCCGGCACGAGAACGATTGTGATGGGCTGCTATGCCACCCGCGATCCACAGGCCGTCACCAGTTTGCCGAGTGTGTTCGAGGTTGTCACCGACAAGCAGGAACTCCCCGATGTCCTGTTCCGGCAGGGCGTGGCGGATATGCCCAAGGGGATCAGCTACTTCGAAGGACGGAAGCGGGCCTACGTCAAAGTGCAGGATGGCTGCCTGCTGAGATGCACCTACTGCATCATCCCTCAGGTCCGGCCCGGTCTCCGGAGCCGCGACCCGGAAGAAATCGAACAGGAAGTTCGCCAGCTGATCGACAACGGGCACAAGGAAATCGTGATCAGCGGCATTCACGTGGGGCATTTTGGCGTCGATACGACGCGTGGCAAATCTGGCAAAGCCCCGTTTCGATTGTGGCACCTGTTTCGCAAGCTGGATGCGATTCCGGGCAACTGGCGGATGCGTCTTTCCAGCATTGAATCCAATGAGGTTGACGACGACTTCATCAAAGCCGCAGCCGATTGTGAACATCTCTGCCCGCAATTCCATCCGGCCCTGCAGAGTGGTTCCGATGGTGTGCTGACCCGCATGCGTCGACGCTATCGCACCGGGCGTTTTCTGGAGAAACTGGAACGCATTCGCGAAGTGATGCCGAACGTCGCCTTCACGACGGATGTCATTGTGGGGTTTCCCGGCGAAACTGATGCCGAGTTCCAGGAAACTGTCGACACCTGTCGGCAGGCGCAATTCATGAAGATGCATATTTTTCCGTTCAGCGCTCGAAAGACGACTCCCGCTGCCACCATGCCGGATCAGGTTTCTCCGGAAGTTCGAAAAGATCGCTGTGCGCGGCTCGCCGAGGTAGAGCAGGAGCTGGCATTCGCGTACTATCAGAAACTGGTGGGCCAGCCACTGGAAGTGCTGGTGGAGCGAACTTGCCTCGATCGTCCCGGTTGGGTGCGAGGCACCGATCGCTCCTATGCGCCGGTGGAGGTACCCGGCGGTGCAGGGGACGTTGGCCAGTTTGTAACAGCCACAGCCATCGAGGCGACACGCGAGACCGTTCGAGGTGAGCGATGACCAGTCTGCCATCCTTTCAGTCGGCTTTCTTCCTGATCGGCGACGAGCAGGGAATTACGATCGCGCGATTGACCAAGCCGCAGCTGACCGAAGATGAGAATCTCGAACAACTGGAGCAGGATCTCAATGCACTGGTCGAGACGTACCAGGTCCGTCGTCTGGTTCTCAGCCTGGAACGCCTGAATTACCTGACCAGTTCCGCCATCGGCAAACTCATCTCACTCCATCGCCGCATGCAACGAGTGGACGGGCGACTGATCCTGTGTGCCGCGGGCGATGATGTCCGGCAAATTCTCGACACGGCCCACCTGTGGACCTATTTCAACGTTGCCAGCAACGTGGAAGAGGCGGTCCTGCAACTGGCCAGCTGAGATTCCGTGAACTTTTCCCCCGCCAGACGGTGTCCCAAAGTTGACACCTCCCACCATAGCGGTACACTCCCCATCCCGCCTCTATAGCTCAATTGGCAGAGCAACTGACTCTTAATCAGTAGGTTCTAGGTTCGATTCCTAGTGGAGGCAGTCGGCGAGCCTTTCGCAGCGACGAGTTGCGGAAGGCTTTTTCGATTACTGGGGCAGTCTCAACCGATGGGGCAAGCTTCGGCCGCCTATCCTGGCCAACTGAACTGCCAGTGACGCTGAATCACGGACAGGAACGTCCGTGCCACCGCCATATGGTTGCTCGGCTACTGATGAGCCGAGTGTTCGTCGTGCCCTGGCTGATGCGGTTCCCCGTTCGTCGCGCTGGGGCTGCGGTGGGCGAGCAGGGCTTGGGCGGCGTGGTAG
>JAGQPW010000295.1 GCA_020426515.1 Planctomycetaceae bacterium
CGGGCTGACCTGAAGCGTTGCCTGTCGAATCACATTCAGGTCGGGCATGTCGCTGTTGATCTTATGGACCACCGTTCCCGGATAGGCATCCTGCAGTTCCTGCAGAAACAGAAGCCGCAGATTGTCGGGCAGTTCGGCCGTGAGACCAACGGTCCCCTGTCGAGACCGCATGCGCAGCTGGAACGCATCTTCCGGCTGAGCGGCTCGAAGAACAGAATGCAGCAGTGATTCCATCGCCAGCGGCCCGCGCGTGTTGCCGGTGGATGAACGGATTTCGAGTTCCATCAAGGGTTATAGGACACAGTGAGCATTTCGTGCAGTTGGCGACTTTCCAGCAGCCACCTCTCCGCTATCCGGTCCCCGTCTCAAAGCGACAACGGGGCGTTTCCGAGCGTCAGTTCGCACTGGGGCAGATGGCTGTGTTGCTCTTCAAGTGTTGTTGCCGAGGTAAACCCGTTTGTGCCATCCTTGTTTTTCGAATTGGCTCCAGCGACCAACGGAAGCGGGTCGGCGCAAGGAACGCTCCACGTCAAACGGCATCCCACGCCACCGGGTCAAGGGCCAAGCCCTTGACCGCAACGGAGCGGCCCAACGTGCCCTCGGGTTACCGGTCGCGATCCGTTGTCTCAAAGCTTGTGACATGTTGAGTCACTTCCGTCAGCCATACCGGACCGTAGCCATCGTGACCGGCAACGCTGAAGGACGCTTGGCGAGAGATAACGAACGACCGCTCGATCACGGTCCCTGCAATCCGGGAACGGGGCTCCCATCAGGTACTCCACAGTATCACGCGGCCACGGTGTTCGTCATGAAAGTCGACGTGTTTTTCATCGTGGTCGCTGACATCGGAATGATGGTTCGCCGCAGCGAACGATGATCGATCAGAAACGGAATGCGGAACGGATCAGACGCCAACAAGGTGGAAAGATCACAACCGACAAACACCGTGCGTTGTCGATTCTGCATACAGGCATCGGCAAGGCTCATGATTTTTGGCAGTCGGTAGCGACCTCGAGTTGTGATGAACAGCACCAGATAGCGCGAAGGATCGTCGGCGGTAAACTGAGCCTGATGAAGATCGTATCCGCGCAGCTTGCGTTGAATGGATTCCACATCCTGCTTCGACTGCATGCGTTCGGTGCCGTTGTCCAGTTCCACCACAAAGTTGAACGCTCGGCCATCGGCAGCAACCAGCTGAAACGCACAGTCCGGATACACGGTGAAGCCACCGGCTTTCAGCTGGACCGTATTTTCCCGAGCGAAATGTCGGACGGCAATCCCCTGTTGATGCCCCGTCACAATCAGATGCACGATTGCCTCCGCCAGATAGAATGTGTGATAGTGATGCCCGTGACTTATTTCTTCGAAGTAACGACGTCGAGGCAAAGAGGCGTTGGTTCCGTAAAGCAGCCGGTATCCGTCGCGAGTGAGCTTGTAGTACTGAGGGGCTCGCCCGCCGGACACAATGGCATACGGCCATGATTTCAACAGGCCGGAATCCGTCAGTTTTCGCAGGCGACGCCGCAGGTTGTGTTCGTCCCGAAACGCGATCTCAAACGTTTGACTGACGCGACACAGTTGAGCCGACGTGAGCGGCGTGCGGTCGATGGCGGTGAGGAGTTCCAAATCGCGGTGGCTGATCTTTGTGCTGAATCTCTTTGGCATAGTTCGGCTGCCAGTGTAGCATGAAATGGTTCTACTTCCGCTTGCATGACTCCGCAAAAGTTTGGCTACATGAATGACGTCGATCGACTGATCGAACAAACCAGCGTCAGTCAGGTGCTGGCTCACTACGGCAAACCACTGCCTGAAAAGGACAGCGGCGAACATCGCATGGACTGCGTCTTCAACGAAGACTGTGCCGACAGCCAGTACGGCAATCTGACCGTAAAGCTGAACGACGTCATCAACCGCATCTACTGCCACACCTGCAAAGTGCGAGGCAACCTGCTGACGCTGCTGCACGGCCTGGAAACTCATCGACCCCCAACCGGCGGTCGCCTGCGTGGCGAAGAATTCAAAACCGCTGTCGCCAAACTGCGAGAGATCGCCGGACAACCAAGCGAGAATCCTTCGCCAGTTTCATCAGCACCCGTGATCGCCGAATCGTTTCACCCGACGCCGCAGGCGAGGCCCTCAGCATCTGCCTCCAGCTCCGCCACATCCTCAGCCGCTGCAAAGCTGACCAACACCCCGCTGCACCGCCACGAAAAAGAAGCCGCCCGAGCCCTCGCCAATCTGCACGAAGAACTCATCGTCGACGTTTCCGAAATGAGTCCCGAGGCCGCTCAATACGTCCGCAGCCGTTCTTGGATGACACCGGAGCTGATGAAAAAATGGGGCGTC
>JAGQPW010000296.1 GCA_020426515.1 Planctomycetaceae bacterium
CGAGGCCGAACCGGCCCCAGTCACCGACGTTGTACCAGAGGAAGGCATCGTTTCCGGACATGGGTATTCTTTCGTGAAGGTGGAGGACAACAGATCAGAACAGGGATTTAGCAGCGGACTACTTCGTCGACTTCACCCCTTTCGCGGCAAGGAACTGGTTGATCAGCCCTTTGAGCGTTTCCAGCGTGGAGACGGAGCCAGGGTACTTACGGGCGATCTCGGCCTCGGCCCAGGCGAACGCTTCAGCGAACGTGTCCCGCTCATACGGAGCGAAATGGGTCTCGGGAACGATTGCCTGCGGCAGGGGTGGACTGTCGATCGTGACAACCGGAGGGGGAGTAACTCTGGCAGGTGGATCACGGGCCGGTTTCGGAGTGCGTCGGCGACGGAGCGTGCGCCACAACGCGAGTCCACCCAAAATCAACCCACCGGCTCCCCCGGTCATCCCGCCGACGCCGAGCCACGTGGCGATTGAGACTGCGGACTGGACCAGACCAGTCAGGCGATCGAGCCGGTCGTTGACTTCGGAATGCCGAGCCGTCTCGGTTGCCGGGGGAGCCGGGTCCTCCGTAGCGTCCACCTCCGGGTGAGTCGGAGCGGATGACGTGGAGGGGGACTGGCCATCATTAATCGCATTCCTTGGGGGCGGAGGCGGCCGAGCGGCGATCTCCTGCTGTACCCCGAGTGCCACGAGCAACTGCTCTGGGGACTCGTATCCGATCAGCCGCAGTCCAGCGGGGACTAGAAACGTCGGGACCTCGGTCACGTCGAACTGATCCGCGACATCCACCTGTTTGTTGACATCGACGAACTCGACGGCGAACGCGGCTTCCAGAGCCTGTCGGAACTCGGCATTCTGGTCATAGTCCGCTTTGAACTGTCGGCACGGTCCGCAGGTCGTCGATCCGAACACGTACAGCTTCGGTCGGCCATCATCTGCGGGGCGGTTCTGTTCCTGTCGCTGCCTGACAGCGGCGTAAGCCTGCCGCACGGCGGCCGAGGAAATGAACACACTCGTGTTGCAATCGGTGCTGTTGAGCAGCCCGCACACTTCTCCCTTGGCATTCAGCAGCGGCCCACCGCTCCAGCCGGAAGCGGTGCGGAACCCGACGACGTTGCCATTGAACGCTCCGCCGCCGTAGTCGAACGTGCTCCACCGCAGCAGTGGGCCACTGTTCCAGCGGAATTCGCGATGGCCATTGACCTGTGGATAACCATAGGACCAGACGCGCTCGCCAATCTGCGGGGGACTCGCGGCGACCGGGAGAGACGGATAGCCCTCCCCCTCACAGTCGTAGACCACCGGCCCTTCAGAATCACGACTGAAATACACCCGCTCCGCCGTGACAGCCCGGTCCTTGAATCGGACCGTCACAGTTGCTGGTAACTCGCAGTGTTTGGCGGTCAGCACCTGGCCACTGGAATCCACACAGACCCCGCTGCAGCCACCAACCATGACCACCGCGTCTTCGATGGTGTCGGCGAATGCCGCACTACAGCCCGCGAAAGCCAGCAACAGAGTAAGCACATCACGAGATCGCCTACGGAGCAGGGCACTCAGCAGCGTGCGACCGATCGCTGTGCCATACGCAACAGCAGTGATAGCAAGCAGGACAACCAACAGCAGCCTCCGGGTGGGGGATAAGAGAATGCGTGAGCCGATCAGCAGGGCATCACGGAAAGACGCTTGGCGAGCGTCGCGGTAGGGCGGGGAACTCTCGTTCGAACCGGAACGTCCCTTGGCGGACCAGTTCCCGCAGCAGGCAGGCCGGGTTGAACTTGGTCGGGTTCGAGCGGTTCATACGTCCCAACCGCATGCAGACGGCGGCAACCAGTTCCGAGCAGAACAGTTCATTCAGGTCCGCCTGCGGCAGCAGCCGGGTCCGTTTGAACAGCCGCGTGCCGGAGACCAGGGCCCCACCGAGGTCATAGGTCACCCGCTGGCCGACGAAATGCCTGACCAGGATCGTCGTGAGCAGCTCCGACTCAGATTGCGAGAGCTTCTCGATCGGCGACAACCGATAGAGATCGACGTGCCCGCCGGTCGTGATGTAATCGCGGATGCGGTCTTCGGGCAAATGCGCCTGACAGCCATCCACCGGGTAACCCAGAATCGCACACGGGTGTTTACAGAGGGTGGTCGATTCGACCCAGACCATGCTGTCGCGGAACTGGCACAGCACGGCGACATGCGAGGGGCCAATCCGCAGTCGGGGCGGTGCCAGCAGCGAGGCGGTGCCGTAGCTGATCGCCCGGTCCGTGAACCCAGTGCCGTAGCAGGCGGCGATATCAAGCGGCTGGAAATTCAGTGCGGTCATCGTCCCTCCCGCAAGCGGTCAAACAGG
>JAGQPW010000297.1 GCA_020426515.1 Planctomycetaceae bacterium
CCGAGACTATTGTGATGGGCCGTGTTGCCGCTCAACGCGCCGCCCGAGAGGGTGTCGATGTAGAATCCGACAATATTGCCATGGGCCGTGTTTCCGCTCACCGTGCCGCCCGAGAGATTGATGATGTTGAATCCTAAGGCGGCGTGTTCATAGGCGGCGTTATCACTCACCGTGCCGCCAGAGAGATTGATGATGTTGAACCCGAATTGCTGGTGATGGGCCGTGTTTCCGCTCACCGTGCCGCCCGAGAGGGTGTCGATTGCAAAACCGCTAATCGTGTTGTGATGGGCCGTGTTTCCGTTCACCGTGCCGCCCGAGAGGGTGCTGATTGCGAACCCAGAATAATTGTTATAGGCCGTGTTGCTACTCATCGTGCCGCTGTTCGTACCTGACAGGTTGACACCGAAATAGTTTCTACTCAGATCGTTGCGGTTGATGTCGAATCCGACCGCATTGCTGCCAAAGATACCCGCGTCACCAAATCCACTTGCATTCGTAATCGTGAACCCGGAGACTTCCGTGTTGTTGGCAATCACAACTGCGTTCCCCGTCGACATGTCGATGGTGGTGATTCCCCCCAGGTCGGTTTCGGGGATTTGAATGGAGCCAATTTCCGCGGTGTCGACCTGATGCGCGATCGAAGCGGAGAGCAATCGCTGGCCTTCGCTGAGGACAATCGGATCGAGTCCCGTGAACGTCGCTCCGGCATCAACCAGGATGATGTCGGTCCCAACGGCGGGGGCCGCAACGAGGTCGTCGATTTCGGCGACTTGCAGTACGGTAATCAAGTCACCCGTGTCGGGATCGTGGGCGAGCTGATCGGCGGTGGGCAGGTTGTAGTTGGCCACCGGAATCACACGGCGACGCTGGACGCGGGCCCACAGCCGTGACGTTGAGCTTGCGTGGCGGGCATCGGCATCAATGCGGGGACCGCCAAAGTACACGCTCACGCCACCAAACACGGTGGTGTCGAACAGATTGTCGTGCGAGACGGTGACGTTCGTGGCGAGGTTGTCCGTCAGCCACGCTTCGGCGGTCCCGTTCACGCCCCAGCTGTTCGGTCCATGGTTGGCGGAGAGGTAATACACCCCTGCCCCCAGTTCTGCGTTGGCGATGTCCAGCTTACGCGAGACATTCATATCCACGGTGTTGAGGGCGGATGTGAAGTTGCTCTGCAATCCCGAGAGCAGAATGTTCTGCACGCCCATCGGACCACCGACCTGATCCACATACGAGGGGGTGCCCAGTCCCTGGACCAGTCCATTGGCCTGAGTCGAGCCGACATTGAACGTGGCATTCGAACGAAACGCCCACTGCTCCAGCAGGGCTTCCACACCGAACCCGACCGTCTGGAAACCGTGGTTCCCAAAGATGGTCTCGGCGTTACGGTAGTTGTAAAACACATTCCCGCCCAGAACGGCTCCGCTCCCCTGATGCAGGAACCGAGAACCGAAGCCAATATCCGCGCTCCAGTTGCCCGAATTCAGATTGCTGTTGCTGCTGCCATCCAGAAAGAAGATCTTTTCCGGGTCATCAAACAGCGATATAAACCCGCCCACCTGAGCCGATCCGCTTTGCACGCCGGGCTGATTCCCGCCAATCACATTGGCATCAAACCGGCCCCATGGTGCGCTGTTCGGCGGGCCGCTGATAACCTGAGCCTGCGTCTCACCACCCCACAATGCAGCTGCGCCTATCGCCGCAACAGCCAGGTGTGCGAAGAGTTGACGGTATTTGCCTGCTTGCATCAGCCTGCTTCCTTGAGCGCAACTGCACCCTCAGCGACGAGATGAGTCATCTCTTGCAAATTATCGATATACCAGGAAGGCAACGTTCACAGATTCAGGTATCCGACATTGCTCCTGAAGTCCGAAAAACGGTGACCTACTACGATAAGCGTTACAACCGTGACTATCGCCCCGCAGGATCTGCTGGTAGCGCCACTGGGTGCCGGCAGAATGGTAACCATTGTTCCCGCATCACTGGCGACAACTCGCCCCCTCCCCAAGGCTCCAGGCAAACAAAAGAAAGCTGTGCCGAGACTTCGTGTGGTGTGGCTTCCTGGGAGCGTTGCCGGGAAGGACCCGTCAACCCGGTGCCAACAACCCGCCAAGATGCGTCGGACGATGCGGGGTTATCCGTGGTGTTCCGTCTTGTGGGACTCTGGGGCGTATTCCCAGACACTCCCCTGCATGTTCAAATCGCAGCCCCGAATCGCCATCACTTCTCCGGGATGCATTCCCGTGGCAAGCTGCAACTGGATCATGCCCCAGATGGGACGCGTAACGATGTCCTCAACGGCATTGATGTGAGCCAGGGGAA
>JAGQPW010000298.1 GCA_020426515.1 Planctomycetaceae bacterium
TCCTCCACTGGGCCGGATTACGCTAGAAACAAGTGACGGTGCGTCTTGGCCCCTCTGTGGCGGATGCACGGCGATGTTGCGGAGTATTTGGGAATCGTTAATAGTCGACGCTCCGGCCAACTGGTGGTTTACCTACGGCGCGTCGGGCTCAACAATGACGCAAATGAAGAGACCTAACTTGTCCAAACCGCATTCTGGTCCTCCCCAACTAGCGATGCTCGAGGATGGGAAACTGGAGTTGGTGCTGTACTCGCGTTCGGGTACAAAACCGCCAAGTCCAAGAGGAGGCGTGAAACATGGCAAGAGGCCTTGCTAACAATCACAATGGCGCACGAAGCCTGGCCGATGATCACGGACGGTTCTGCCAACTGATGAAGGACCAGTTGGCTAGGTACAAACGCACCTGGCCCGAGTCCGAACTCGAGCAGTTCCCGCTTTGGCGTTGGTACAATTCCGCTTCAGAGTTTAAGGATCAATTCGCATCTGACGAAGATCGGACTGCGTATGTCGATAGCTTGATTGCCGAAATGGCTGTCCAAGACCAAGTCCGTGCCGAGGTCCTGGACAGCATTTCGAAGGAAGGTCGTCATCAACGCTGATCGCCCTCGAGTGGTGCGAGATTAGCGCAGGGACAGAGCTCTGTACAAGTCGTCACCGTGCAATTCGCGATACTCTTGGACCTCATCGAACGAGTCTCGACTGACTTGATTTTCACCGAGAGTCCAGTACTCGTCGCACAGAGTGACGAATTCCTTGAAGAACTCAAGCTTGTCGTTGCCTTCTTTGGCGATCGAAACCAGCACGTCTTTGAACTCTCGTTCGCTCTGGTTGGGCTTGAGCTGGAAGTAGTTGTGCTTTAGCAAGCAGGCCGCAATCTCGGCGGCGGCACGAGGGGCTCCGTCAGGAAACTCGCGTCCCTTGCACGCCACCTTGCCAATGAGATCCGCAAGTATTTGATGTTGTGACCGAGCATCCTTGTGCAGTACGGCCAACTCGAGCAAGATTTTGGCGAGCGAATAATCGAGACTTGCTAGTAAGAGCCTCCGCGCTCGCTTAATCAACTCTAGCGGGCCTGCGGAATCTGAGCCCCAGAGGTCGCCATCAAACTTACGGCCGGATTGCCCGCCGCGCGTGTAGAAGGCAATTTTCCAGATGATGCTCTTTGCCTCGTGTCCCGCCCGCTTTCTCATTCGCTTTTTCATGACCGGCCTCCATTCATCGACAATCGAGATGCGACTTGGGCTTCTTGCCAACAAGCCGAGATCCAACTCAACATCCGAAATCGTCGTACGAGACCGCGTCGGGCGGTCCAGATACTAGTCGGTCGCCGCAGCACACTCATCCCTATGCGTGCTAGAGGTTTCCGAAGGCGCCTTTGCCCACTTGTCTAGAAAAGACCGTTGGGCACGCTTGTACGCTTCGAGATCCGGAACGCTGACCTTGGTATCGGCATCGCCTTTGATCGCTTGCCACTCGATTGCGGCCTTCTCATCCGAATGAATTCCTTCGGTGCCGCCAACTTCAGCTGCGGCCCGAGCTGAGACAAGAGAAACGCCAATCGAAACAGTGAAGGTCAGGGGAACAGTTGTTTCGGCAATGCAATTGCGAATGATCGATGACACCGCAACTGCGTCTCGGATGTCGGTAGCCCAACAGGCCCAGGCGAAATCGCCAAGAGGAGCATCAATTGTCTTGGGCAATGTGACATTCAGACTTTGAATAGAGTTCACCAATCGCAAATGGAGGTCGTCGCTGACATCGGCAAGTACGTCATCGGATGCATCGATCACAAGGAGAGAGTAGTAGCCTGAGTCAGAGGGAGGACTTGCTCCCGGCCAAAGCGTCTGAACAAGATGATGCTCAGCAGCCAAGCTGTGGAGATCCATAAATCGCTTGGGTTCAGGACGAGCTTGGACGGGAACGGTCTGAGACATTGAGAAGATCCTCCGTGCAGACAACGAAGACGCTGAGACACGGCCACGTGTCCAAGCACCTTCCTTATTGAAGAGCTCGGAAAACAGGAAGTCAACGTTTTGATTTTTGGTTGCGAACGAAACGTGCGAAACGAAGGCAATTTGAACGCCGCCTAGATTGTGCAGATTGCCGAGGCGTGAGCGGTGAGATCAACTGTCCCACTGAGAAGCAGCCACGGCATCCGAGCCAATGCCGAGTTAGCCATCCGTTTTCTTGGTGCCGACACCCGCAATCTCTTGACACCTTGCGAGTGCCCTAACGGGAAGGCTCCTACTTCTCTGCGGAATGCAAGTTTACGGTGACTTCAGCGCACTTCACGTCGATTTACGTCTGCC
>JAGQPW010000299.1 GCA_020426515.1 Planctomycetaceae bacterium
GTACGCCGGTTGCGACATGCACGATGCGGAGGCGGTGCGGGCCAAGGCACACGAGGAAGCGAAGAAAGGGAACATCAAGGCGGAGTTCATTGCCCAGATGGATGCCGGTCACACGCATCCGGACATCGTCGTGAGCGAAGTCTTCGAGGCCTGCGTGGAAGATGCTCTCGTTGGCCCGGTGTTTGTGATCGACTATCCCGCCTCGATTTGCCCGCTCACCAAGCGAAAGCAGGATGATCCGAACATTGCGGAGCGTTTTGAGTTGTTCGTGCACGGCATGGAACTTGCCAATGCCTACACGGAACTCAACGATCCCAAGCTGCAGGAAGAGTTGTTCCGGACACAGTTGGAAGGCCAGGACGAAGAAGACTCGATGGCCAAGATGGACCACGATTTTATCTCCGCTCTGAAGGTGGGGATGCCACCGGCGGGGGGATTGGGAATTGGCATCGACCGGCTGGTGATGCTGCTGACCAACAGCCAGACCATCCGCGACATCATCTTCTTCCCGCTACTGCGTCCCGAGGGGGGCGAAGTGAAGAAGAAGGATGGCGAGAAGAAGTAACTCGTCCGGGCGAGCGACAGTTCACCACGGAGACACTGAGGCACGGAGAGCAAGAGAGTTCCTGGAGGCTGACGCCGCCCGGCTCGCCGGTGATTTCCCTCAGTGGTAAGAAACAACTTTCAATTCACATTTATAGCTAAGCAAAATCATGCCTCGTTACGACGCCAAACGCATTGAAGCCAAATGGCAGCAGCACTGGGACGAACAGGAGACGTTCGTCACTTCCAATCAGCCTCAGCCGGGCTCGAAGGGAAAGATGTACGTGCTGGACATGTTCCCGTATCCGAGCGGGTCGGGGCTGCATGTGGGGCATCCGGAAGGGTACACGGCGACGGATATCGTCGTTCGCTACAACCGCATGCAGGGGAAGCATGTGCTGCATCCCATGGGCTGGGATGCATTTGGGCTGCCCGCCGAACAGCACGCCATCAACACCGGGACGCATCCGCGTGAAACAACGTACCAGAACATCGCGACGTTCAAGCGTCAGTTGAAGATGCTCGGTTTCAGCTACGACTGGAGCCGCGAAATCTCGACGACTGATGAGGATTACTACCGCTGGACGCAGTGGATTTTCCTGCAACTGTTCGACACCTGGTACGATGCCGACTTCGAATGGACCGGTCCGGATGGCGTCAAGCGGACCGGCAAGGGGCGGCCGATCAGCGAGTTGCCGATCCCGGAAAATGTCGTCGAACTCATGGCGAGCCGGGCGGCGTCAGCCCCCGGAGGAACGCCGATGTCGCATGAGGAAGCGGTTCGTCGCTATCAGGATGACCATCGTCTCGCCTATCAGAGCTTCGCCCCGGTCAACTGGTGCCCGGCACTGGGGACCGTGTTGGCGAATGAAGAAGTGACGGCTGAAGGGCTTAGCGATCGGGGAAATCATCCGGTGGAGCGTCGGCCGTTGCGGCAGTGGATGCTGCGGATTACCTCCTACGCTGAGCGACTCATCAGCGAACTCGATCCGCTCGACTGGCCGGAATCGGTCAAGCTGCTGCAGCGGAACTGGATTGGCAAGAGCGTGGGAGCGGAAGTCGACTTTCTGGTAGAGAGTCCAGAGTCGAGAGACGAGAGATTCGGGACATGGAAGGCGGCCCGCACATCCTCCGGATTTCCGTCGACGCCCGAAGGGAACGTGCTGCGGGTTTACACGACTCGGCCCGATACGTTGTTTGGCGCCACATATATGGTCGTGGCTCCGGAGCATCCGCTGGTCGATCAGATTACCACGGATGAGCAGCGTGATGCGGTGAATGCCTACCGCACGAAGTCCGGACTCAAGAGCGATCTCGACCGAACCGATCTGGCGAAAGAAAAGACAGGCGTCTTTACCGGGGCGTATGCGATCAACCCGGTCAATCAGCAGCGGATTCCAATCTGGATCGCGGACTATGTGCTGATCAGCTACGGCACCGGGGCGATCATGGCGGTCCCGGCGCACGATGAACGTGACTGGGAATTTGCTCAGCAATTCAACATTCCAATCGTGCAAGTGGTCGCCGCTGATGTGAATGCCGCCACAGGCTCGCAGCCGGAAGAGGTCTTCACCGAGCAGGGTGTGGCTGTCAACTCGGGCGACTACAACGGACTGTCCACAGCCGAATTCAAAGCGAAAATTACCGCTGACCTCGCTGCTTCCGGGCTGGGTCGCGAAGCGGTGAACTACAAGCTGCGGGACTGGTTGTTCTCACGTCAGCGGTACTGGGG
>JAGQPW010000029.1:0-11858 GCA_020426515.1 Planctomycetaceae bacterium
TTGCAAACGGGCATGGAGGTGAAACTTGATGCGTGGCTGCGGGGACACAATGGAAAGTAGATCACCGCGGAGCATGCAGAGGGACGCAGAGAAAGTTGAGGAGGGCTTGTCGTGCCCAGCGATCCAGTCTGGTGAAGTTGGCGTGATCACGATTCACCGGCGGCTGGCGCCGAACCGCTCAGTCGGGCCGGTTCTTACTCAACGCAAAGTCCCCGCTGACGCATTCTCCCTCTCCCCCACAATCGGTTCTCCACTTCAAGGCGATTCAACGTGGGGGAGAGGGCCGGGGTGAGGGGCAATTGGAGACCTGTTGGTGATCCCCTCACCCTAACCCTCTCCCCCGCTGGATACGTTCACGGGAGATTGGATGTCCGTCGCGGGGGAGAGGGGACTGAGCTTTGGCTCCTTCGTGTGGCACTCAGGGCGACCATCTGGAAGAGTAGATCACCGCAGAGGGCGCGGAGGGACGCAGAGAAAAGAAGAGTGGGGTGGCCCGGTGTTGCTGTGCAACCTGGGGCAACGCGGTCGCAGGGAGGCTTGTGCCGGGTGCCTAGGTTCGTGGGGAAACCTTGGTTGCCACGGCTCCGCTCTCCAGGCAATACTTCTCTGCGTTCCTCCGCACCCTCTGCGGTGATTCATTACCGCATTCGAGCGGAGCAGCCGCTCACCGTTCCCCAATTCCAATTCCACTGTAATAGAACCCCAGTTCCTTCATGCGGGCGGGTTCGTAGAGGTTGCGGCCGTCGAAGATGGTGGGCTGGGCGAGTTTGTGTTGGAGGTAGCTGAAGTCTGGGGTGCGGTATTCGTTCCATTCGGTGACGATCGCGAGTGCAGCTGCGCCTTCGAGAGTGTCGTACTGGTGACTGTGGAACGTCACGCGGTCGCCGAAGACCTGTTTCACGTTGTCCATGGCGACCGGGTCGTGGACGTGGACCTCGGCACCGGCCTCGAGCAGGCGGGTGATCAGTTCGATGGACGATGCTTCGCGAATGTCGTCGGTCTGCGGTTTGAAAGCGAGTCCCCAGATCGCGATACGTTTGCCCTTCAGGTCGCCATCGAAGTGCTTTGAGATCTTCTGGAACAGTACGTGCTTTTGCCGTTCGTTGACTGCATCGACTGCATTGAGAATGCTGGTTTCAAAGCCGTGCTGAGCCGCCACGGCAGTGACAGCGCGGACATCTTTGGGGAAGCAGGAGCCGCCGTAGCCGACGCCGGGGAACAGGAACGAGAAGCCGATGCGGCGGTCGTGGCCGATGCCGCGTCGCACTTCGTTGATGTCGGCCCCCACGCGTTCGCAGAGGTTCGCCATCTCGTTGATGAAGCTAATTTTCGTCGCCAGCATGCAGTTGGCGACGTACTTGGTCATCTCCGCGCTTTCGAGCCCCATGGTCAAGAACGGATGCTCGGTCCGCAGGAACGGGCGATACAGTTGCTGCAGGATCTCGCTGACTTCTTTACGGAGCACGCCGACGACGATGCGGTCCGGGCGAACGAAGTCATCAATCGCGCAGCCTTCCTTGAGGAACTCGGGGTTGCTGGCAACATCGACCTCGCGGCCGGTGCATTCCCTGAGCAGTTCGTAGACGCGGCGGTTGGTGCCGACCGGGACCGTACTTTTGGTGACGACGACAGCATTTTTAGCCAGGTGCGGGGCAATCCCTTTGGCGGCACTGAAGACGTATTGCAGGTCGGCCGAGCCATCGGGGCCTTGTGGTGTTCCGACGGCGATGAAAACGCATTGGGCCTGGGGGACGCAGGTGCTGGCATCAGTGGTGAACTTCAGCCGGCCCGCTTTCACGTTCCGCTGAATCATTTCCGTAAGGCCGGGCTCATAGATGGGAACCTCTCCCTTGAGCAGCCGGGCGACCTTTTCCTCGTTGATATCGACGCAGGTGACTTCGTTGCCGCTGTCGGCGAAGCAGGTTCCCGAGACCAGTCCGACATATCCCGTGCCCAGCATGACCAGCTTCATTGCGTTCACTCCGTTGTCTTGTCACTTGGCCGTTGAATTTGCGGGAGCCATCCTGCTCCCTGACGCAGCATGGTCGCGATGCAGCGGGTTGGACGCAAGATCGATGCGGGCCAGTGATTGCGGTTGACTGTGGCATGGGGTAGAACGGGGGCGGGTTGTTCGGATCTGGAATGGAGGCACACGATGGCTGAAGACGTAATTCTCTCGGAGGCTCAGCTGCGGTATGCGTTGACGACTCTGCCCGGCTGGGAAGTACGGGACAACTGGCTGTACCGCAAGTACGTCACCCCCGGCTGGCCGCATACGCTGATGCTGACAAATGCGATTGGCTATGTGGCCGATGCGGCCTGGCATCATCCTGATCTGGAATTGGGGTATGCTCAGGTGATCGTGAAGATTCAGACGCATCGCGTGCTGGCAATTACTGAAAGCGATGTTGCTCTGGCCCGCAGGATCGACGAAGTCGCCCTGTGGAAACCGGGCAAGGAAAGTCCGCTGGAGGGGTTCCCGAAGAACTGGGTGCGGTAGTGGCAATGGGGCGTGTGCTGAGGTGGACACTCCGCGAAAGCAGAAGCCCACGGTGTGTCGGCAGAATGCAGGCTCTGCGTCTTCGAGAGACCTTCCCGTGCTCCGGTGAGTTTCTGTTGAGAAAGTCGATTTGTGTTTGAACGCTGGAAACGCTGGTGGCACGGGACGGAACTGTCCGAGGCTGAGTTTGAAAAGCAGCGAGCCGACCTCGTTGCTGCAGCGCCGATTCCTACGTTCTGGTTGCTGGGGAAGACGGGCAGCGGCAAGAGTTCGATCATTCGTTATCTGACCGGGGTTGAGAAGGTTGAGATTGGCAGCGGGTACCGGCCTCAGACTCAAACCTCTCACCGCTACGACTTTCCCGACGCGATCGATCCGCTGGTTACCTTTCTGGATACACGAGGGTTAGGGGAAGCGTCGTATGATCCGACGGAGGATCTGGCGGCGTTCTCGGAGTCGTCGCAGCTGATCATTCTGACGGTGCGGGTCATGGATCACGCATTGGATGAACTGGTGTCGTCGCTGCGGACGATTCGTAAAGCGGCTCCCGAACGCCCGGTGCTGTTGGCGCTCACCTGCCTGCATGAGGCCTATCCCGGGGAGGATCATCCGCAGCCGGACCCGTTCGGAGCGGAGGGGGTTGCTGCTGATTCCACGCTGCCGGAAGGGCTTGTTCGTTCGCTGGCGGCACAGCGTGAACGCTTTGCCGAACTGGCGGATGTCATTGTGCCGATTGATCTCACGCGGCTTGAGGAAGGCTTTGACGAGCCTGACTTCGGCGGACCGAGGCTGAAGCAGGCGACGCTGAAGTTAATGCCGCAGGCGTATCGGCAAACGCTGCTTCAAATGGAGGACCTGATTGGCTCGCAGAAGTCGCTGCTGCAGAAGCGGTCCCGAGCCACGATTCTGGCGGCGAGCACACTTTCGGCGACAGCTGCAGCAGTGCCGTTGCCGTGGGTCGACATTCCCGTGGTGCTCGGGATTCAGACACATCTCGCCTATCGGATTGCTGGTATCTATGGGCAGGAACTGACCGCATCGAGGTGGGCACAGATGACCGGAGCTGCTGGCGGGCGGATCGCGCTGAGAATGGCGGTTCGCGAGTTGCTGAAGGTGATTCCGTGGCTGGGGATGGCAGCGAATGCCGCAGCTGCGTTCGCGTACACGTATGCCACCGGAATGGCCTGGGACTGGTACTTCGCCGAAGTCCGCAAAGGGCATGTCCCCAGGTCGGAGCAAATGCAGGACGTCTTTCAGGAGCAACTCGCCCGAGGGGCGACGTTGTGGCAGACGTCGGAAGAGCAGGCGGGGGCGGAGTAGGGCGGGGTTGGCTCTGCGGTCGGGAAGGAAGCTTCTCGCGAAGGTGCGGAGACGCGAAGAGCTTTGGTTGGCAGTGTGTCTTTGGCAGACGCCAAAGCGTTGAACGTTGACGGGCTGCGGCACTCGTTGAGGGATTCTCGAAGTGCGACTGGGTGGCGGGGCGCCCCGCAATAGCGGAAGCACCCTCATTTGCCCGCCCAGGTGGCATTTGGCGTCCCGGTTTTCACTGAATGGGGCGCCCAGCAGTCATGACTTCTTATCTGGCGTCGCGGGCCGGGGCGACCGGTCTCGCGATGTCGATGGGGGCGGCTGTGTGGACGCGGTCGCGGCCAGCCGTCTTGGCAGCGTACAGTGCGGCATCGGCAGCGGTGATGAGTTCGTTGGCGGTGCGGCCATTGCGCGGGCAGACGGCCACGCCAATGCTGGTGGTGAATTCGATTTTCTGTCCTTCGTGCTGTACAGGGAGGTCTCGAATCGCGTGGCGAATCGCTTCCGCAATCCGCAGGGCTCCGGCATGCCCGACACCAGGCAGCAGGACGGCCAGTTCCTCGCCGCCGAGTCGCGCGACCAGCGGACGATCAGCGACACGCGTCTGGGCGATGACATCTTCAATCCGTCGAGCCGCTTCCTTCAGTACAGCATCGCCAGCCGGGTGGCCGTAGGTGTCGTTGATCTTCTTGAAGTGGTCGAGGTCAAGCATGATCAGGCTGCACAGTTCGTCCGTCGCGGCAGCGACCTTCAGCTGGCGCTGCAGTTCGCTGTCGAAAGAATGCCTGTTGGCCAGTCGGGTGAGTGCATCGCGGCGAGCCTGCTCTTCCACCACCACGCGGTCGACGGTCTTGGAGAGTGTCTGCAACAGGAAACGGGCGGCCCAGGTGATGATCTGCTGATCCTGAGTGTGAACCTTGAGCGCGGTCCGCGATGTGAGGCAGAGGTATCCGATGGGGTCCGCGCCGGGGATGAGGGCGCTCAGGGCACATGACTTGAGGGGCAAGTTGCCGTAATTGGTGGCGAGCGCGTTTTCGTCGAGCAGAGCCAGGTCGATGTCGTTCCGGTGCTGCTGGACCAGCGTCTGTTCCTGCTGCTGCCACTGCTCGGCGATGTCCGCACTGAGCTGAGGTGACGAGTGGCAGAATCGTTCAATGTGTTGTGGGTCATCATGCCGGGTCAGGAACAGGGCGACTCGCTCGTACCCGGTTGCCCGGGCCAGTGTGCGTAAAAACTCCCGCAGCATTTCCATGGGGGAGGGGAAGTCCATGTCGGCAATGGTTCGCAGCTCGAGCATGATCCTCACCATGCGGACCTCTTCGTCTGAGGCAACCTGATCCATGGATGTCGGCACGGCCGGGGGGGGATTCCAGTGGAGGCAGGCCCATTCGAGCAGCTGGAGATTCGTTTGCTCGTCAGTTGTCCAGGCGGGGAGGTGGGTCGTGCAGAGCAGGCGGTTGGCAGTTCGCTCTGAGCCACAACGGAGGATGAGCAGTCGCAGCGGGGGGAGTGCCGATTTCGAGGGCCAGCGAAGCAACCGGCTCTGACGGGGATTGGCGGGATCGAACTGCACTGAAGAAGTGGTTTCCAGTTGTTGCCAGAGTTGCTGGGTCGTTGCGATCTGCGTCAACAGTTCCGGTACGCCCAGTGCAACGGTCGTCAGGCTCTCTCCAGTGCCGGTTCGTTCAATGGTCCACAGGGCTCTTTGTGGATCGGTGGGAAAACTGCGAGTGAGCAGTTCCAGTTGCGGGCCGAGCCCCTGGCCGGTGTTCTGCAGTGAGTCGAGCCAGTCACGCTGGAATTCCAGCTCCAGGATCCGCCGCCTGGCTTGCAGTCCCTGCTGCTGTTCTGCGGCGAGTTGCTTTCGGGTGGCTGTGAATCGCCGCTTCCAGACCAGCTCCCGCCACACCCAGCCGCCCGCCAGAATCGCGCAAACGAAGGTCCAGATAAGAGTTGGAGAGAACAGAGGTTCCAGCTGGAGAAGCATTGTGAACTCGTCCGGGAAAGGGATGGACGGCAGGCCGCATCATGTCAGAAATTCGGCGGCATCACCAGCGGGCCACGGGGGCTGTTGAATCGCGTCGTTCCATTCGCGCATGGGAGGATCTGAGTGTTAACAATTCGTTAGAGGCGGCAATTGCGGAGATTTTCTCAAGTTTTCCTCTTTCCCGGTTTCGTCAGAGTCGATATCATGCATATTCCCTTCGACAGGGCTGCGCTGGCGGACCGCCATTTATAAGGGCGGCGTGAATCAGCCCCAATCCTGCTCCGCTGATCAGGACTGTGTCGGGAATTTCCAAAAGCCTCGTGTGGAGAACTTGCCTCCTCACGGTACCAAGGGCACTGACGACCATGCAACACCCCATTCGAGCTGTTCGAATTCTTTAGTACGGGTTCTCTTTCTTACTAGAAGAGAGCTCCGGTGTTGTTGTGCTATTTCGTCTGTCCGCGATCGAGTGATCGCTCTCCGTGTTGACCCGCTCACCACACCTAGTCTCGTTCTCCAAACTTTACCCACTGACGACCATGAATCTCGAAAAGCTCCGGAATATTGGAATTTCCGCACACATCGACTCGGGCAAGACGACCCTGACCGAGCGCATCCTGTTCTACTCCGGCCGGACCTACAAGATCAATGAGGTCAAAGGGGATGGCGATGGGGCGGTGATGGACCACATGGATCTTGAGCGTGAACGTGGAATCACGATCACCTCCGCCGCAACGCAGGTGAAGTGGAAAGACACCATTGTCAATGTGATTGATACTCCCGGCCACGTGGACTTCACTGTGGAAGTGGAACGTTCACTGCGCGTGCTGGACGGGGCGATTCTCGTGCTGTGCTCCGTGGGGGGCGTGCAGAGCCAGTCGCTGACAGTCGACCGCCAGATGAAGCGGTACAAGATTCCTCGCATTGCGTTCGTCAACAAGATGGACCGTACCGGTGCGAATTTTGAAAGCGTCGTGAAGCAGGTTCGTGAAAAGCTCGGTCTGAATGCGATTCCGATTCAGATTCCGATCGGAGCCGGTGCAAACTTCGAAGGCGTGATCGACCTGATCGACATGGAAGCCTGCTTCTACGATGGCGACAACGGCGAATCCATTCGTCGCGAGCCGATTCCCGCCGCCTTGCAGGCCAAGGCCGAAGCGGCTCGTCAGGAAATGCTGGAATCGTTGTCGATGTTCAGCGATGAGCTGATGGTGGCGCTGCTGGAAGAGCAGGAGTTCCCCAAGGCAGAACTGCACAAGATCATCCGGAAGGCCACCCTGGCTCAGGAAATGGCTCCGATGATGTGCGGCTCGGCCTTTAAGAACAAGGCCGTGCAGAACCTGCTCGACGCCGTGGTTTCGTACTTGCCATCGCCTCTCGATCGACAGATCTCGGCCATTGATGTGACGGCAACCGAAAAGGCCAACAAGAACCTGGCTGATGGTGCTGAGCCAACGTTTATCCGCAAGGAACTGACGACCAGCAACGATGACCCGCTGGTCGCCATGGCGTTCAAGATTGTGCAGGAGCAGTTCGGACAGCTGACCTACACCCGCATCTATCAGGGCCAGATCAAGAAGGGTGACTCCTACATCAACACCCGTACTGGCCAGAAGGTCCGTTTCGGACGACTGGTGCGAATGCACTCCAATGACCGCGAAGACATCGATTTGGCCGAGGCTGGCGACATCGTCGCTGTGGTCGGTATCGACTGTGCTTCCGGGGATACGTTCTGCGGTGACGGGGTGACCTACTCACTGGAAAACATCTATGTTCCAGAAGCGGTGATTCGTCTGTCGATCGAACCTGCCCAGCGTGACGGGGCCGACCGGCTCAGCAAGGCTCTCGAACGCTTCCGTCGTGAAGACCCCACGTTCCACGTGATGTCCGATCCGGAAACCAACGAGACCATCATCGCCGGGATGGGGCAGTTACACCTGGAAATTTACATCGAACGCATCAAGCGGGAATACCGCTGTGAAGTGATCGTGGGTGAGCCCAAGGTGGCCTACAAGGAAATGCCGACCAAGGAAGTGGAGTTCAACTACAAGCATAAGAAGCAGACCGGGGGTTCCGGTCAGTACGCTCACGTGGTTGGACGTATCTTCCCGCTGCCGGAAGATTCGCCAGTGAACTGGGAATTCAACAACAAGATTTCCCAGGGGCGTATTCCGACTCAGTACATCCCCGCAGCCAAAGACGGTTTTGAACGGGCTCTGGTCAAGGGACCACTGATCGAGTGCGAAGTGGTGCGGGTTGGTTGCGACCTGACGGACGGTAGCTACCACGACGTCGACTCTTCGGAAAAGGCATTCGAAACATGCGGTTGGGCCGCGATGCGGGAAACCCTGCTGAAGTCGGATATCTGCCTGCTCGAGCCGATCATGAAGCTCGAAGTGGAAATTCCGGAAGAGTACCAGGGACCCGTGACCGGTCACATCAGCAGTAAGCGTGGTGTGATTTCCGGAACCGATGTCCGTGAAGGCACGACCGTCATTCTGGCCGAAGTTCCACTGGCCAGCATGTTTGACTATGCCAACGAACTGCGTTCGATGACGCAGGGTAAGGGTGGCTTCTCGATGGAGTTCGGGTCCTACAAGCAGGTTCCCCGCAGCATTCAGGAAGAAGTCGTCGCCCGCCGTCGTCGCGAAAAGGAAGAGCGGCTGGCCAAGTCCTAGACTTGATCTCCGTCATTCCGTTTGAATTCACACGCCCCGCAACTCTTGCAGTTGCGGGGCGTGGTTCGTTTTGGGGGTGGACAGGGGCCATTGGGGTGCGGCCCGATGCTACGTGTGGAGTCGAAATGACGACGGAAGTTTCGGGTTGATGTCAGGTTGATTCCTTGCTGGAAAATGGAAGGGTTTTCGCAACCTGCAATATAGATGGGGTTTATGTCGCACTTGGCGGATTGTGCCGGTTGTGGTCTGGAACTCGCTTGTACTGAGAGGCATCAACCTGTTGTCCCCGAGAACAAGGAGTTCCGAAATGTTACCAATCACCTTCGCTTCACTGATCGGACTGCTGTTCGTCACACTTGCTTCTCCGGCGCAGGCAGATCATCGAGTCTTCCGTCAACTGGATGACATGGCCTTTTCGGCCATGGTTGATGCCCGGGATCTCCGCTGGGAAATTCACGATGACTTCGTGGAATCGCGTGACTACAACGGATTGTTGCGGGAAACGGAATTGCTGATCCGCGACTTGCGGTCCCTGGAAGACACCATTTTCGATGAACGATCGATGCCCGTTATTGATCGTGCCGTGCATGTTGCTCACGGTCGTCTGGATCGACTGATTGAACGTTTGAATTCCTGTGACTTCGCTGCAGTTTCAAGGCCTGTTCATCAGCCGAATGGTCGTGGGGGATACAGATTTGTGCCCGCAACGCGCCATGCCGGTCGGATTCATGTGGACGCTGCTTTGCGATTAGCTGACCGAATCTGTGCTCAACTGGATGCAATACACGCAATCGTTGCTCCGGAGCCGGTGGTGTTGGAACCAGCGCCTCGCCCTGTTCCGCAGGTGCCTCGCAAGGGCAATTCGGGTCCGGCTTTGCCGTACCGAAACACGAACCTGGGGAGTGGCGTTCAGTACAACCCGGTGTCGCGTAGTGTCAGCATCCCATTCGGAGGGAGTGCATTGACGTTCCGGTTTGGAGATTAACGGCCCGGTTGGCACCACCGAGCTGTTCCGCAGGCGTCGCTTCTGGATGGGAAGCGACGCCTGTTGTCGTTTGAAGAAACGTGGCTTCGGCTCGTGTGCGGGAAGGGGACTGCGCAGTTCACGTGGTTGTCATAGGGGGATTCGAGTATCTTCCCGGCAGCAGGGTTTCGCCTCAGGAAGTTGTGATCCAGAAGTCCTGCCAGATCGTTGTTCTGCAGGCCGGAAGTGATCCCAGCACATTGGAAGCCCGGTGCCTATTCCTAAACAGTGGATTCTGCAGCGTCTGCTGACGCCCGTCTTGCGACCCATCGCCCGCCTGCTGGTGGGGTTGCTGGCGGTCCCGTTGTTGAGGCTGGTGCGGCGACGCGTGGCGCGCTGGCAGGAATGGGATGAGGAACTGGAAAAGGATGTCGAGCATTGGTTTCGGGCGGCCATGCTGCTGCTGTTTGCTACGAAGAATATGGAGATGTTGATTGCGGCCTGGGTGAATGTGAAATTCAACCTGGAATTTGACTATTGGTACATTGCCGCGGGCCGCATCATGCTGGCGATTGGTGTGGTGGAGACGATGCCTGATCAGCAGTTGTTCTCCATTATCTACCCGGGGCCACCGCGCCTGACCTGGAAGCGTGAACTGGGGGTGTGGGGAAACTTCCGGACGCAGGTGAAGCCGGTGTTCTTGGGGCTGTTGTGTCAGCATCTCAATCGCTCTTCGCCGGTGCTGGCGATTATGGCGGCGATTTTTGACGGGCTGGTCGGCTGGGTTTGCTACGTCCTGGCGATTGTGCAGTACCTGATTATTGGGCTCGTGACATCGCGCAACCAGGCGCTGGATGTTCTGTCGGAGTTTGATCGTCAGGTGGCGATGCGTCGCGAGGAACTCCTCGACGAGTTTTACCCTGAGGGAAAGCGATCAGCTTCGTCAGAAGCGGTCCCTCGCGAGGCAGGGTGAGCCAGCCCTTCCGCCTGCCGAACGCGAACTGAGGTGATGTTCGGGGTTTGCTGGGGTCGATGTCTCTGAGTAGAATTGCCTCTCCGTGCATGGATTATTAAGTTTTGGTGAGCATGGCGCAAATAAACATCGATTGACGAAACTTCGGAGGAAGCCATGGCGTTCGACGGCGTTGTACGGATCTGCTTGCGGGAAGAGGACTTCCGGATGGCATTCGGCGACATGTTTCGCCTGCTGTTCACGCTGACGCTCCTGATTACCGAGGTGTTCTTCTACTCCGTCATCGGCTTTCAGCCCATCGTGCTGTTTCTGATGGTGCCCGCTGTGCTTGTCGTTCTTTGCGGCAGTGCCAGTTTGTTGATTTGCTGGGCATTTCACTTTGCCGTGGGCCCCGAAGGCTTGGATTGCTTTTCTGTGTCCAGGTCTGAACACATGGACTGGTCAGGGGTTGCGTCCATTCGCCGAGTTTCGTTCCTGGGGTTGGACTGGTTGATTCTGCGGGAACGAGGGCAATCGCGATCAATCTGGCTGCCACTGTTTGTGGGCCGTTATTCGGTGTTGCGTGACCTGCTGGTTACGTTTGGCGATCCTCGCTGTCGTTGGGATGAGCAACTTCCGCTGGCTGCGTAACTCTCGGGAGACGTGGCATCTGTGTGAGTGTGTCGTTGAAGATTCTACGCCGCTGGCAGGCTGCGCCCCTTCTCTGACATCGTTGTGATTGTTAATATGACAACGAGGCGCGGTAACGAGGTACCGTGTGCGCTGGTGTCGTTTTCTCTGTTCTCTCCGAATCGGAGGAGCTGTTGTATGTTCGGTCGCAATTCGTCGGCGATGATGATTTCCGCCATTGTTCACGCCGCAATGCTGGGGGCGATGGCGTTCTACAAATTGAGTTCCGGGCTCGATCTGCCGGTCGTCGCTGTGGAAACAGTGATCGCCGATGAGCGGACTCAGCAGGAGATTACGCAGGATCTGAAGCTCGACACGACCGTTTCTGAAACGTTGTCCGTGCAGTCCGGTGGTATGGTCACCACCGCGATTGGTGCCGCCGCCGCTCAGCCAGTGGCGCAGACGAAGATTGAAACCTCGGAAGCATTGAAGGATCCCGAAGTTCGTGTGACCACGATTGGCGATATCTCGCTTCCCGGCGTGGGCGAATTGGCCGTGGACCTGGGCGAAGGGGAAGTCTCCGGCGAAGTCGGGGCGCGTGTCGAGGGGTACGGCGTTGCCATGCACCGCATCACACAGGAACTCACGCGAATGATGCGTGGGCAGCCTGTGGTGGCCGTCTGGTTGTTTGATGCATCGAACAGCCTGAAGGACGACCGAATGGAAATTCGGGACAATTTCCACAAGATCTATGAAGAGCTGAATATCGCCCAGAAGCAGGCCACACAAAAGGGGCAGAAGTATGCTGCACTGGAAACGATGATCTGCAGCTTTGGTGC
>JAGQPW010000029.1:11956-15116 GCA_020426515.1 Planctomycetaceae bacterium
TTTGGAGCCGATCCAGAAGGCGATCGACGCCATTGTTGAAGACCCCTCGGGGAAGGAAATGACCTTCTCTTCGATTCAGGCGGTCATCGATGAATACGCAACAGGCGCAACGCGTACTGACCGCAAACTGGTGGTGATCGTGTTGACCGATGAAACCGGTGAAGACGATGCCATTCTGGAAGATGTGATTTCCAAGTCGGAACGCTTCAAGGTGCCGGTGTACTTCATGGGCCGCGAAGCGGTGTTCGGTTATCCGTATGCCCACGTTCGCTGGGTTGATCCCGAATTTGGGCTGGCTCACGACATTCGCGTGGACCGTGGTCCGGAGACCGAGTTTCCCGAGTGCCTGCAGTACAACGGGTTTGGAGGGCGCTGGGACTCAACCTCGAGCGGTTTTGGTCCCTATGCTCAGGTCCGGTTGGCAAAACGGTCCGGGGGCATTTTCTTCCTGCTGTCCAGCAGTGAAAAGGACCTGATCGGGAGTGCCGCTCATCTGCAGCGCAAGTTCGATGATCTGGCCATGAAAGAGTACGAGCCCATGCTTCTCTCGCGCCGCGAATACGAAGCAAACCGCAGCAAGAGTGAGTTCCGTCAGACCATCTGGCAGGTGATCGTCGCGCTCAATCCGCATCTGGATAACCAGCTCAGCCTGCAGTGGCGGCATTACAAGACTGAGCCGGAAGAGTTTGCCAAGCAGGGTAAGGCTCAGTTCGACAAGTGCATCCGGGCGATGGCCAAAGTGAACGAAGGCATTCAGCGTCTGGAGAAGATTAAGCCGTTGCGTGCCAAGGAACGCGAACCACGCTGGCGTGCTGCTTACGACTTGGCCTATGCCCAGTTGCTCGCGTACCGTGTGCGTGAGTTCCAGTACCTGCTGGCTCTGGACAAGCACGCCAAGGAACGGCCACTGCCCAAGGACCCCAAGCACAACAACTGGGACTTCGGCTATACCAGCCAGATGCTGACTCCCGATGAACAGCAGATTGCTGCAACCAAGATTGACATCAAGGAGTTGGAGGAGCAGCGCAAGAAGGCTCTCGAACTGTACGCCGTGGTGATCAAGGAGCATCCCAATACCCCTTGGGCCTTGCGAGCCAATCAGGAAAAGGGTTGGGGCTTTGGTCTCGCACTGCACAGCTACTTCTGGGACCCCAAGTACCTGGACCCCAAGTACCAGGCGCGCGTTCCCAAGTTCTGATCTTCTGCTGAAGAACACCAGCCACATCACGACAGCGACCGGAAGTATTCTGGTCGCTGTCGTTGTTCACCCTCTGTCGAATCGGCATCTGCCGTTCCCCAAAATCACTTTCTGAGTTACTGCCATGAGCCTGTCGATCGAGCATTGGGGGCAAACCCCGGAGGGTGTGGATGTCTCGCTGTTCACGCTGGAGAATGAACAGCTCAAGCTGCAACTGACAAATCTGGGGGCTGCCATCGTGGCTTTGGAGGCTCCGGATCGTCAGGGAGATCGCGCCAACATCAATCTGCGGCATGTCGAAGCGCGTCCCGGAGTGTTGACGCCCAGCAGCTTCGGCGCCACCTGTGGTCGATACGCCAATCGCATTGGTCGTGGTCGGTTCACCCTGGATGGGAATGCATACAGCCTTGCGATCAATAACGGTCCCAATCATCTGCACGGGGGGCGAAAAGGGTTCAATGCGTGGGTGTGGGATGCGGAGCCGCAGCCCGATCATGTGACATTCCGAATCGTCAGCCCAGATAGCGATGAAGGCTATCCCGGTGCCTTGTCGGTGGCGGTGACCTGTCGTCTGGTGGGGAATGAATTGACGATCGACTATGCCGCGACGACAACGGCCCCCACGGTCCTCAATCTCACCAATCACGCTTACTGGAATCTCGGCGGGGTGGACGCTGGCGTTGTGTACGACACCATGTTGCAGCTGCATGCTGACCGCTACCTGGAAGCGGACGACGATGTGCTGGTGACCGGAGTCATTGCTGACGTGGACGGAACACCGTTCGATTTTCGCACCCCGCAGGCGATTGGCAGCAGGATTGAGGCGACTGGCAACGGCTACGATCACTGCTACGCCATCAACGGCTGGGATGGATCATTGCGATTGGCTGCCAAAGCGGTGCATCCCGCGAGTGGCCGCTCCATGGAGGTCTTCACGACCGAGCCGGGCGTGCAGCTGTACACGTCCAATCACTTCAACGGCAGTGCTGGTACTGCCATGGCTCCCAGGCATGGAGCGTTCTGTCTGGAGTGCCAGCACTATCCCGACTCGCCCAATCATCCGGAGTTTCCGACCACGGTTTTGCGGCCCGGAAACACATACACGCAGCGGACCGTGCACCGTTTCTCGGTTGAGGGATAGTCCGCGTGCTTCGGCTTGCCTGTCGCTGAATAGAGGCGTTGAGCGCCGAAGGGCCCGCAGCCCGCGATGAGAGGCGACGCAATCGAGGAGCGTCTGATTGACCGGGAGTCGGATGCGCAAGACAAGAAGGCGACCGGGGGACGGCTGTGTCCCGATCGCCTTCAATTCATTGTTGGCATGGAAGCCTGGCCTACTTGGACTTTTCCTGTTTGGCCAGTTCTGCTTGCCAGTCGACGCGTGGCGCATCAGCCCAGAGATTTTCCAGATCGTAGTGCTCGCGCGCTTCGGGCATGAATACGTGCAGGACAACGTCGCCGTAGTCGTGACAAATCCACGGGCCTTCCATCCCCTCGGTACCACGCCGTGGCGAGTCATGGGCGGCCATGACATCGTCGGAAGTGTTGGCCATTGCGTGGTTTTGGCGCCGGCTGTTACCGGTGGCAATCACGAAAAAGTCGAACAGCGGAGTGATCTGGGTGAGGTCGAGTACCAGCACATCCAGTCCACGGAACTCAAAGCAGACCTGGGCAATCAGACACGCATTCCGCCGCGCTTCTTCAATGCTATTGGGACGTCGAATACCGGCAGCACCACCGGCACCGGAAGAAGGCTGAACCACGGACGACAAACTGGGCACTCCTGAAGGTCAGGTGGGTAGGAAACTACAGGCTGAGAGCATACTGCACGATCAGCCCGGCAAACACAACACTCACCATACTCATGAGTTTGATGAGGATATTCAAGCTCGGACCCGAGGTATCCTTGAAAGGATCGCCGACCGTATCGCCCACGACCGCCGCTTTGTGGGCATCTGTTCCCTT
>JAGQPW010000029.1:15216-32683 GCA_020426515.1 Planctomycetaceae bacterium
CCGCCGTGGGCTCCGGACTCGATGTATTTCTTCGCATTGTCCCAGGCGCCCCCGGCGTTGGCCATCATGATGGCTACAGCGAATCCAGAGGTCAGCCCGCCAACCAGCATGCCCATCACACCGCTTACTCCCAGAAGTAGTCCCACAACAATGGGGACGACCAGCCCCAGCAGGGCTGGTGCAATCATCTCACGCTGAGCGGCCACAGTGCTGATGTCCACGCAGGCGGCATAGTCGGGAAGGGCAGTTCCTTCCATGATTCCTTTGATATCACGGAATTGCCGACGGACTTCCTCGACCATGGAGCGGGCCGCGCGACCGACTGCCTTCATCGTCATCGAGCAAAACACAAAGGCCAGCATGACACCCAGGAAGCAGCCCACAAGAACGCGGGGGTTCATTACTGAAATGTCGTAGTACCGCACGAAGTCGGGCATCAGGGCGTCATCGACATTCACGACCATCCGGGTGGTTTCCAGGGTCTCCAGGTCGATGCCGGTCACTTCGGCTCCGTTGGCAGCCTTGGTCATGTTCTGCAGGTCGCTGCGGACGTCACGCAACAATGGTGGAAGCAATTCGGCTTCCGCATCGGAATACTCATCAGCCAGTCGCAGTGCCTGCGGGAATACCAGGTAAGGCGAAGTGTGCGATTTTCCTTCGTGCTCACGTGTCACGGAGAAGGTGGTGGGGCCCATGCGGCGCATCGTGACGTCGCCGTGATTGTCTGCGGTGGTCACCACGGAGACGGGATTTTTTTCCGCCCAGCGTTCAAAGCCAACCCGTACCTCTTCCAGGTAAGCGGCCATCAGGGCCAGGGCTGTCAGTGCGGCTGAGCCAATCGCGAAGCCCTTGCCAGTGGCGGCTGTGGTGTTTCCCAAGCTGTCGAGAGCGTCGGTTCGCTGGCGGACCGATGGGTCCTGGTGCGTCATTTCCGCGTTGCCACCCGCGTTGTCAGCAATGGGGCCGTAGGCATCGGTCGCGAGGGTCAGGCCGAGTGTGCTCAGCATTCCCACAGCCGAAATTGCGACGCCATAGAGTCCCATCGAGAACAGCCGCGGATCGGCGAAGTTGAACCCGGTGCAGGCTCCAAAGGCGAGCAGAATCGCCGCACCGATCACAACGATCGGCACCCACACACTGTAAAAGCCTTCGGCGATTCCGGCGATGATGACCGTGGCCGGGCCGGTGACTGCCTGGTCGGCAATCCGCTTGGTTGGGGCATAGACATCGCTGGTGGAGTACTCGGTCCACCAGCCAACGATGACACCAGCGGCCAGGCCGACGATGATGGCGAGACAGACACCGAACAGTTCATTGCCGACCAGCAGATAGTCGGGGAGATTCAAGCCCTGCGAAGGCTTCACCAGCATGATCCAGACCAGAAGCGCGGAAACGGCGGCAACGGCGACGCTACTGGCATTCACGCCAAAGCCGAGTGCTTTGAGTAGCTTTCGCTGGTCGGCGTGCTCATCAGTCCGGACAACATAGATCCCCAGGATTGAAAGCAGGATACCGAGCCCGGCCAGTACCATCGGCAGCAGCAATGTCATGAACTGCATCTGCGGGAAGCCGCGGTAGGCGGAGACTCCCAGAGCAGCAGCGGCGAGAATGGAGCCGCAATATGATTCGTACAGGTCGGCCCCCATCCCGGCGACGTCTCCCACGTTATCGCCGACGTTATCGGCAATCGTGGCTGGGTTGCGGGGATCATCTTCGGGAATGCCGGCTTCCACTTTGCCCACGAGGTCGGCACCGACATCGGCCGCCTTTGTAAAGATGCCACCACCCACACGGGCAAACAATGCCTGGCTGCTCGCTCCCATGCCGAAGCACAACATGGTCACGGTGATGTCCACAAGGTCCATTTGCACCCCCCAGTGAAGGACGGCGAACCACAGGCAGATGTCGAGCAGTCCCAGTCCAACCACCGTCAGCCCCATCACCGCACCGCTGCGGAAGGCGACCTGGAGTCCATCGTTCAGCGACTTTTTGCAGGCCTGTGCGGTTCGCGAACTCGCTCGCGTGGCTGTCTGCATTCCGCACCAGCCAGCCAGTGCGGAGAAGAAGCCTCCAGAGATGAACGCGAACGGAACCCATGGGGACTGAGCCTTGAACACGAAAGCCACCACGATCAGCAGGGCCATCGTGACGGCGAAAAAGATGCCCACCACGCGGTATTGACGCCACAGGTAGGCATCGGCCCCCGCCTGCACATAGCCCGCGATACGGACCATGTCTTCATCGCCCGGGTCTTGTGCCGTCATCCAGTTGAAAAAGTGCCAAGCGAATCCCAGCGCAATCAGCGATCCCAACAGGGCAATGCCCCAGCCAATCGCGATGTTCGTTTCCGAGATTCCTTCAGCGGCTTGTGCGACGTCACTGCTGGCCAGCAGCAGGATGATCGCGAGCGGAACAGCCAGAAGAGGGCGTGCTCGATGAAGAACTGGTCTGACCCAACGATTCAAGACTGATGTGGACATGCTGCGCGCGAGCTCCATCCTGGGGCCGATCGAACGGGACAGTCGTCAACAGTCCAACCTCACTTCGGTGCACGGGGACGCCTGGGTCAGGTGGACTACCGTTAACGCTGCTGTGAGTGGACCCGAGTTTAGGCAGCCGACTTTCCACCTGTCAAACTGAAGTCGACATCAGTCTTGGTGTAACGTCGTTTTATGAATGCCGGTTGCGTTCCTCACGCCAGAAACTTACGGCAATTGTGATTCGCCGGGAGCATTCGTTCGATGGCGCGGTGACGTGTCTGCGCGTCAGCGTCCAAGTTCAATGGACCGCTCGGTGGCTGCCTCAACTGCATCCATCAATGTTGCACGTAATCCGCCACGTTCGAGGGCATGGAGCCCGGCGATGGTCGTGCCTCCCGGACTGGTGACAGCATCCTTCAGCGAGCCGGGATGTTCGCCGGTTTCCAGCACCATCTTCGCTGCACCGAGCAATGTCTGTGCGGCAAGTTGTGTCGCTGCCTGTCGCGGGAGTCCTACGCGAACGCCGCCATCGCTGAGAGCTTCGATGATCTGGAACACGTAGGCCGGTCCGCTTCCAGAGAGTCCCGTTACAGCGTCCAGAAGGTGCTCCGGAACTTCGATCGACAGGCCGACCGTGTTGAGCATGTCCTGTACCAGTTGGGCGTCGGCATTCGTCGCGGTTGAGCTGCGTGCAAAGCCTGATGCAGCCGCACCGACCAGCGCGGGGGTATTCGGCATCACACGAATCACTCGCGTCGTTTCGCCCAGGTACTCCTGCAATCGATCGAGCCGCAGTCCGGCGACGATCGACACGAACAGGTGACGTTGGGTGACATGGCTTGCGAGCGGTTGCAGTACGGCGGCAGCGACCTGCGGCTTGATCGCCACGAATACAATTTCACTTCTGGCGAGGACCTCCTGGTTGTCGGCCGTCGTGGAGGCTCCGGTGGCCTTGGTGAAACTCGTGCAGGCTGCGGGGACGACATCACTGGCGAGGACATCCTTCGTACTGACACGCCCAGATGAGATGAATCCGCTGGCCAGGGCGGTGGCCATTTTTCCGGCACCAAGAAAACCGATCGTGGGCATAAGGCACTGACTTTCCGTATGTGAATTCCGAATAATTCCGCACAGCGTATCGAAGTTCCCTTCGGCATGCACTACTCGCCATTGGGGCGGCTGGTGCACTAGACTGCCGGTGTTCCCGCAGTCTGTAGGGCGGGGCGATCAACACTCCGAGTGAAGGAAACTGTTCGTTATGGTAAGCGCACGTATTCTGCTGCTGGCATGTTTGGGGCTGGCCACTCCGTTGGTCTATGGAGAGGACTACATCAGTCGCCTGCAGACCGATGCTGATACTCAGCTTCATGCCGATTTCGGTCACTGGGGCTGGGAGGCCGACAAGTACCAGCTGTGGGGCACGCATTCGAATCGACTGATTCCCGTGTACACCTATGGAACACGAGGAGCAGGTGAGGGGATTGACCTGATCAGTTACACCGGAGAACGCAGTCCGTACCGCAGCGCCGAGGAACTGCAGCGACTTTACGGTCAGGTGCCGCACGGCACTCTCAATTCGCAGGCGTACTACCTCGATCAGACCAATATCGCAGATCTGCAACGGGCCGCTCTCGCAGCAGGCAAGAAGCAGATTTTCCTGGTGGTGTTCGACGGGATGGACTGGCAGACGACCTGGGCTGCCAGCATCTACAAGCAACAGCGCATTGCCTACGAGGCCGGTCGCGGAACCGGGCTGCACTTTCAAGACTACACCGCTGGAGGGACAACCCAGTTCGGCGTAATGGTGACCAGCCCTTATGCCGACGACTATGACGTGGATGTCAATACGCAGCAGGTCACTCCTAATGATTCCACACTCCGCGGTGGCTATTCTGCCGACATGGCCGGCAGTTACCCCTGGTCGCAGCCCAAGGATCTGCAGTACCTCATCGGGCGTTCGGAGAACACGGCATTTCGCCACGCCTATACCGACTCCGCCAGCTCGGCCACGTCCATGACGGCGGGAATCAAGACATACAACGCGTCCATTAACGTGACCCATGATGGCCGTCAGGCTTCGACGGTCGCCCACGTGGCTCAGCAACAGGGATACCGGATTGGCGTGGTGACCAGCGTTCCGATCAGCCATGCGACGCCCGCGGCAGCCTACTCTCACAACGTCCATCGCAATGACTATCAGGACTTGACTCGTGATTTGCTTGGCCTGAAGTCGATCAGTCATCCAGAGCACCCGCTGCCGGGAGTGGACGTGCTGATCGCGTGCGGCTACGGAGTGACGCGCAAAATCGACAATGGGCAGGGGGAGAACTTTGTCCCCGGCAACGCATATCTCACAGAGGCAGATCTCCAGCAGTCCGATGTGCGCAACGGAGGCCGCTATCGCGTCGCTCAGCGTACAACAGGGGCCAACGGGCAGTTGGTCCTGGAAGAAGCGGCTGCCGAAGCGGCGTCCCGCAACGAACGGCTGCTGGGATATTTTGGAGTGTCCAGCAGTGGGGGGCACCTGCCGTACCGCACAGCCGATGGAGACTATCATCCGGCTCCAGGCCGCAAGTCTGCAGAGGAATACTCAGCCGCTGATATCGCAGAAAATCCGAATCTGGCCGATTTCACCCGGTCGGCACTCACGGTGCTGGGACGTGATGGAAAGCCATTCTGGCTGATGGTCGAATCGGGCGATGTTGACTGGGCTAATCACGACAACAACATCGACAACTCGATTGGAGCCGTGTTGAGTGGTGATGCCGCGATCAAGGTCATTACCGACTGGGTTGAGACCCACAGCAACTGGGACGACGCCGTCCTGATTGTGACGGCTGACCATGGCCACTATCTCGTCCTGGAACAACCAGAACTGCTGGTCGAAAAGAAATCGCCTCAGGTGACCGAGGCAGAATGACTCCCGTGGACACTTATGCGGTGTCCGGGGTCTCGCCATCCTGGGGAACTCACCCCAGAAGGGGGACACCGTTTCCGGGAACGCGACACGAAAAAAGCCCGCAACTCTCAACGAGTTGCGGGCTTTTTGCGAAGCGAGGCGGACGGGACTTGAACCCGCAACCACCGGATCGACAGTCCGGTACTCTAACCAATTGAGCTACCGCCCCTTCAGTGGTGGGGGCGGAGTCTAGCTGGTCGTTCGAGAGACGTCAACCAATTCGATGATGGTCAGAAGTCACGAATTTCCCTGCGGTTCCGGCATCTGCAGCCCAAAAAATCAGCGAATTGTCGAGGAGGTTGAACCTCTAGAATTTGTACTGGCGACCGGAGCAACCACCAGGCAGCCGAATGCGCAACCCATCAGACCGAAATGAGACACTTTCCTGCTTGACATGCTCCCCCGCATCGTCCTAAAGTCCCGCTTCCTGACCCGGGGGATTAGCTCAGTTGGGAGAGCGCTTGCATGGCATGCAAGAGGTCATCGGTTCAAGTCCGTTATCCTCCACTTCCTAAAGCCTGATTCGCCAGTGTGTTGTGGCGAGCAGGCTTTTTTTGTGGCCCGGTCTTAGTGGGGCGGCGGGTGGTCGCGTTTTTGGGGAGATGAATCGGGACATCGGATTGCCGTTGCTCGTGGGCGCGTCCATAATCGGTGAGTTGAACGCTAATGTCCCGTACCGCGCATTCCACTCATGATTCAGGCTGCACTGACTGTTGAGCAATTTCTGGACACCCGGATGGAGCTTCCGGATGCCGGGCAGTGGACGGAGTTGATCCGTGGGGTGGCGGTTTCGCTGGAACCTCCCGGGGTGGAGCATGGCGATGTCGTGCTCAATCTGTCGAAGGCGTTTTCCGCCTATGCTCATCAGCATGTCGACTTTCCCGGATACCCCTGTTTTGACCTGGGACTGCTCGTTGAACGGCGGCCGGATACCGTGTTTTTTCCGGCGGCCTGCTACTTCGTCGATGGAACCCGATTTGCGGAAGCCGATCGTGAGATCACGGACACGGTGCCGCAACTGGTGATTGAGGTGTTGTCGACCAACGATCGCCGGGTGAATCTGCATGACCGGACCAGTGCCTATCTGCAGCAGGGGGTTCCCATTCTGTGGCATGTGGACTTGAGTCAGCGTGCCGTTATGGTCTGTGGTGCGAATTGTCGGCCTCGGCGGGTCACAGAATTTGAGATGCTGAGTGGAGATGACTGGCTGCCGGGCTTTTCCATTCGGGTCGGCGATCTGTTTGCCCCTCCCAAGTGGGCGTAGTCGGTTGAAATCGACCGTCGACCAGGGCGGCCGGTCCCGGATTGGTCGTCAGTCTCGATTTTGGGAGGCTGGCTCTTCCCGCAATCAGCAATGAATGTGGCCCGTCGGTCGTTATTGGAACCGCGTCGCTATACTCTCTGCCGAATACTGCAATCGATGGCAATACGCGATGAATGAGGTTTGTGCATGTTTGGTCAGGTCGGCGAAACCAACCTGGATTTGAAGTTCGGGCTGTTCGGCATTCCCGTTCGCATCCACCCCCTTTTTTGGCTGATCGGCATTTTGCTGGGTTTGGATACTCTGCGAGCCGGTCCGGAATTCCTGATGGCCTGGCTGCTGGTCTTGCTGGTCTCCATCCTGGTGCATGAGTTGGGACACGCCTCGGTTGCGAAGTATTTTGGATTCCGGCCGCACATTGTTCTGCATTCGCTGGGGGGGTACGCCGCGTATGCTCCGGTGGGGCGGTACAACCGGGGGCAGTCTCTGGCGATTTTGTTCGCGGGCCCAGGCGCCGGGTTCATCTTTGGTGCCATCAGTCTCCTTGCGGGGCCGCCGCTACTGCGACTGGCCGCTGGCGTGGCGCCGGAACGCACCATGAGCCTGCTGTATTTTGTGGAAGCCAATCTGGTGTGGGTGAACATCATCTGGAGTGCGGTCAATCTGTTGCCCGTGTTTCCACTGGATGGAGGCCAGATCTGTCGCGACATTCTTACGTATTTCGATCGTCGACAGGGGGTGGTTCGCACGTATTGGGTCAGCGTGATTGTGGGGGGGCTGACGGGCGCCTACTTCTTGAGTGCGGAGATGTTCTACCCGGGTATCCTGTTTCTCTTGCTGGCGTTCCAGAGCTATCAGGCCCTGCAAATGAGCCGCTGGCAGTAGCTTGTCGCGAAGGAAGCCTGAATTCCCCTTCCGTTTGCTACAGGAAGGCGACAGAATGATGGTTTGAACTCTGAAAGCGATGGCCAGTCAGGTCGTTGAAATCGACGGATGTCCAATTCGATCCCACAGCGAGAAGCCACCCTGGAGCAGGTGGAAGCGGTGCGCGTTGGTGACGGCAAAGTGCTCGCTCAGGTCTTCGACCTGTATCGAGACCGCTTGTGGCAGATCGTCAATTTCCGTCTCGATCATCGGCTGCGGGGCCGTGTGGATGCGGATGATATTCTGCAGGAAGCCTATCTCGATGCGGAAAAACGCATTCAGCACTTCAGTGAGGACACCGCGCAGGGCCTGTTCATCTGGCTGCGGCTGATCACCAATCAGACGTTGATTGATGTCCACCGGCGGCACTTGGGAACGCGTGCCCGGGATGCCAGCCGCGATCGTTCGATTTCTCGGGGGTGGAGTTCCGAATCGACTTCATTTTCTCTTTCCAGTCATCTGCTGGGGCATCTCACCTCACCCAGTCAGGCGGCGCTGCGGGCCGAACTGTCTCAGCAGCTGATCGTCGCCCTCGATTCGATGGGGGAGATGGACCGTGAGGTGCTCGCCCTGCGTCATTTCGAAGAGTTGACGAACAGCGAAACCGCCAAGGTCCTCAGTCTCTCGGAGCAGGCCGCCAGTTTGCGATATGTGCGCGCGCTTGGACGGCTGAAGCAGGTGCTGCAGCGAATTCCCGGATTCTCCGATCAGTTCCCAGCGTGATGACTGAGTCTCCGTCCGAACCTCTGCAGCCTCTTCCGCCCGGTTCCGGGCCGGATCAGAATTCGCAGCCCGATCGTCCGGATGCCGAACCAGATCCCGATGACCTCAAGATGGGGTCGGAGAGTACCCGCGATCCCATGGAGGTTGTGGCCTCGCAATTTCTGGAGGAACTGCGGGAAGGACATCGTCCCAGCGTGGATAACTATGTGGTCCAGTATCCGGCACTGGAGCAGGAAATCCGTGAACTCCTGCCGATGATGCTGGCCCTGGAAGATGTGAAGGTTCGACAGGAACTGGACTCGGTTCGTCAGCCGCTCCCGGAACAACTGGACATCCAGCAACTGGGGGAATTCAAAATCCTGCGGGAAATTGGGCGCGGGGGAATGGGGATTGTGTTTGAGGGGGTGCAGGAAAAGATCGGCCGGCATGTGGCGATCAAGCTGCTCCCCTGGCGGTTTCCCAGTCGGTCGCGCTGGCGCAAGCAGTTTGTACGCGAAGCTCAGCTGGCCGCACGGCTCAAGCATCCCAACATCGTCACCGTGTATGCGTATGGCGAAGAGAACGGGCATTGCTACTATGCGATGCAGTTGATTGAAGGGGTTGGTCTTGATCGGCTGATTCAGCGCCTGCGGCAAGGACGCGGTATTGTGGCCGTCGATGAAATTCTCGAAGAGTTCCGGCAGCAGGGCTCATCGGATGCCGTCACCGACACCGGGTTCTCAAATCGCGTGTTGCGTCGCGGAGCCTGGCATCAGTTCGCGAAGATTGCGGCTCAAGTGGCCAGCGCGGTGCGATACGCCCATCAGCAAGGGACATTGCACCGGGACATTAAGCCGGCAAATATCATGCTGGATACGCGTGGCGCACTGCGGATTACCGACTTCGGGTTGGCCACGGCCCGTGAGCATGCCATCTCCTCACATGAAGCTCTGGCAGGCACACTTCGCTACATGGCCCCCGAACAGTTCGAAGGTCGCTTTGATGAACGAAGTGACATCTACGCGTTTGGAGTTACGTTGTACGAGTTGTGTACGCTGGTCCCCGCGTTCGATGCCGCCTCACGCGATGAGCTGATTCGCAACATCCGCTCCGGGAACCGCCGGCCTCCGCGTCAGGTGGAGCCCAGTTTGCCAAGACCTTTGGCCCGTATCATCACCAGATGCACCGCCCTGCGACCACAGGACCGCTACCAAAAGATTGGCGAAGTGCTCGACGATCTCACCCGCTTCCTCACCGGTCGACCGTTGCAGGGACAGCGTGCCGGAATCTGGCGCTGGTTGTGGCCCTTTGGCAATTGAGCAGCTTGCTGTTGAATGTTGACTCTGGGCCTTAACTCCTGCCCTTTACATCAAATGCCGCGCCTGACGCTGCGGTGCTGTGCTGCGTGGCCCATGCATTTCGCGGGCGGGGGGCAGGTTGAAGGGACGCAAGAATCGTGGACGATCTTCGCGACCATTGCGTGTGTGATCCTCCCAGAGAGCTAATGCGATCTCGTCGGTATGATCTGGATGCCGGGCAACGAGGAACTCAAACACCCGTTGCATGAGATTCGGGAGCGCGATGCCATGCGTACGCTGTTCCTTCTGGAAAATTTCATCGGCCAGTTGCAGAAAGCTGGCAAAGGGGGATGGTGCACCCCGCCAGATCCAGTCTCGGCTGGCGCGAAAGTGTCCGCTGTTGCCGATCAGATCCCAGAACCGTGCGAACCGTCGCAGCCGCTGCATCGTCTCGAAGTCGATGGCTCCCGTGCTGAGAATTTCATAGGGCGGATAATCGCTGTACGTCAGTTTCCATTCCGCTTCGTGCCGCACAATCGGTGTGCCTCTCAGCCTCTTCAGCATGCCGACTTGAATTTCTTGCGGATCGAGATCAATAAGTCGGTCGAAGCCAGCGCCAAAGCTCTCGATCGATTCGCCCGGCAGCCCGACGATCAAATCCGCATGGACATGGACTCCGGTTTCGGACCGCAGGAAACGAAAGTTCTCGGCCAGCTTGTCGTTGTCCTGCCGTCGACTGATGCGGTCGCCCACTTCGTCGTCGAATGTCTGCACGCCAATTTCAAACTGAAGGGACCCCGCCGGAAACTGTCGAATCAATGTCTGCAGCGATTCCGGCAGGCGGTCGGGAATCATTTCGAAGTGCAGGAACATTCCCGGCGTGTAGCGGTCGAGAAAGAACTGCAGAATGGCCTGACTGAACCGCAGATTGAGATTGAACGTGCGGTCCACAAACTTGAACTGCTTTGCACCGCGATCAAGCAGTGTCTGCATGGCGGTCAGAAAGCGTTCCAGGTCGGCTGCCCGAACGGGAATCTCCAGTGCCGACAAACAGAATTCACACGTAAACGGACACCCGCGCGACGCTTCGACATACAAAACCCGGTGGGCGATGTCCTCATCGGTGTACAAGTCGTAGGGGAGTTGCAGCTGCGTAAACGTCGGGATGGGAGCTGCGATGATTCTGGTTTGCGGCGGCTCCCCGGCAAGCAACTGTCGACACAGGTCCGCGAACGCGAGATCCGCTTCACCGGTGATGATGTAGTCGGCCAGCTCCGCAAGCGGCTGGTCGTCCACTTCGTAGCTGACCTCCGGCCCGCCCAGCACCACAATGACATCGGGCCGCACCCGCTTCAGGTCTGCGACCACCCGCGTCGCCAGCTCTACATTCCAGATGTAAACCCCCAGCCCGACAATCTGCGGCTCGCCAGCCAGCAACTGCTCAACGACATCGCAGCTGCGATCGGAGATACCAAACTCCCGCAACTCCGTCCGCTCCCGTAAGTCCCCCATATTGGCCAGCAGATATCGCAGACCAAACGCGGCATGGATGTAGCGGGCATTGAAGGTGGCGAGAACGATGTCAGGCATGGTGCCCTGCTTACGCGAACTTGGCGCGGGCGTCCTGGACGAGTTTTGCGACGTGGGCGGCGACTTCGTTCAGTGGGACTTTGGTGGCTTCAGCGTCGGTGCGCCATTTGACTTCGGCGATCCCTTCCTTGATTCCCTTGCCGCCAATCACGATGCGCAGAGGGATACCGATCAGTTCGAGGTCCTTGAATTTGAAACCGGGACGGGCATCGCGATCGTCCAGCAGGGTGTCGACGCCAGCCTGTTGCAGGTCGGAGTAGATCTGTTCGGCGGGAGTCATGACTTCGGCATCAGTCACATTGAGCGGCACCACGGCCACTTCGTACGGGGCGACCGAAATCGGCCAGTCGAGACCATTGGCATCGTGCCGCGTTTCGGCCAGAGCGGCGAGTACGCGAGTGACACCGATGCCATAGCAGCCCATGATGATGGGATGACGCTGCTCATGCTCATCGAGGAAGTTGGCGGTGAGCGACTGGCTGTACTTCGTCCCCAGCTTGAAGACGTGCCCGACTTCGATGCCGTGAACTTCGTCGAGGGTGCCGCTGCAGCGAGGGCATGGGTCGCCGCCGCTGGCGTCTCGCAGATCGAAGGTTTCGGTCAGTTCGTAGTCGCGCCCGACGTTTACGCCGGTCAGGTGAGCATCGGCCGCATTTGCTCCGGTGATGGCGTTGGCGACCAGCGGCACATCGTGGTCAGCGATGACGCGACATTTGATTCCGACCGGTCCGGCAAAGCCTACGGGAGCATTGGTCACCTTGACGATTGTCCCGGGGTCAGCCAGTGCGAGAACATCAGCATCGAGGGCACGTCGAATCTTGCCTTCGTTTGCTTCGTGATCGCCTCGGATCAGCACGGCGATCGGTTCACCATCGGCCAGATAGATCAGTGTCTTGAGCATCTGCGACGGGTCGCACTTGAGCATCTTGGACACCTGCTCAATGCTGCCGACGTTGGGAGTTGAGACCTGTGTGAGCGACGCTGCATCGGGAGAGGTGGCGATGGGGGGTGTCTTGCGTCCCGTCTCCGCCCGCTCCAGGTTGGCGGCGTAGCCGCATCCGGCACAGCGGACGATGGAGTCTTCGCCGTTTCCGGCGGGCACCATGAATTCGTGGGAAGCATCACCACCGATGGGGCCGCTTTCGGCCTCAACAGGCACGTACTCCAGTCCGCATCGTTCGAAGATGCGGCAGTATGCGGCGTACATGGACTCGTAGGCTTCGTTCAGCTGTTCCAATGAGGAACTGAAGCTGTACGCATCCTTCATGATGAATTCGCTGGTCCGCAGTACGCCAAAGCGGGGGCGTTCTTCGTTCCGGAACTTGGTCTGAATCTGGTAGACGGTGACAGGCAGCTGGCGATAACTGTTGATGTGCTTCGCCATCAGGTCGGTCACCACTTCTTCGTGTGTGGGACCGAGAGCCAGATGCACTTTGTGATCGCGACGGGTGATGTCGAACTTGATCAGCACGTTGCCAAAGGTTTCCTTTCGTCCGGTCCGCTCAAACAGTTCAAGCGGCTGCAGGGCGGGCATCAGCATTTCCAGCGCCCCGGCACGGTCCATTTCCTCGCGAACAATGTTCTCGACCTTGCGCAGCGCCCGAAATCCCAGCGGCAGGTAGGTGTAGGCCCCGGCCATCAGCTGGCGAATCATCCCGGCACGCAGCATGAGCTGATGGCTGGGGACTTCAGCGTCCGTTGGAACTTCTTTGAGAGTGGGAATGAATGACTTGGTCCAGCGCACGGGAGTGGGGGTGGTTAGAGGAAGGTGGGGGGAGCCCCGCCAGTCTGTTCAAAACCGCATCGTAACGGCGAAGCGTGTTGCCGCAAAGAAGCTTTCGCAGTCCTGTGTCCCGTGGGAGGCGTTGTGCAGCCATTGAGGACATAGGAAGGACTCAGACAATGCGTCTTTCCTGGTTTTGTGAATTCGGGGCTTGCACTACCCATGCGTCGTTGTCGATATGTATAGTCTGCAGGAGAATCAGGGGCCTCCCAAGTCGCTAGGGGTACGTTATGTCGGAGCCACGTTGTCGCGGACCAGTCGATCGCCGTTCCTTCCTCCAGATGGGGATGCTGGGAATGAGCGGGCTGTCGCTTGCCGAGTTGTTTCAGGCGCAGGCACTGGCGGGGCGGCCTATGGAGACGCCAGACACCTCCGTTATTTTCGTGTGGATGCCGGGTGGTCCTCCGCACATGGAAATGTACGACATGAAGCCCAACGCCCCGGCGGAGTACCGCGGCGAATTCAATCCCATTTCGACCAACGTCCCCGGATTGGACGTTTGCGAGCTGATGCCGCTGCACGCGCAGTGTGCTGATCGGTACAACATCATTCGTTCGGTGGCTCACAAGTTTGCCGATCACGGCGGCGGTCACAAGCGGTTTCTGACCGGTCGTGATCCAAAGGAACCGACCGGTTTCGTCAACGATTATCCGGCGGTCGGATCGATTGTCGCCAAATGTCGCGAGCATGTCCGCAACGGACTTCCGAATTACATTTCAGGCACGAATCCAGGTCGAGCCGGGGTTGACGTATACAGTTTTGGAGCCGCTTACCTCGGCCCTTCGTACGTCCCGTTCAATGTGCCCGGCGATCCCAGCGATCCCAAATTTCAGGTGCAGAACATTTCACTGGACGACCGGCTGACCGATCGGCTCGATGACCGGCTGACGCTGTTGACCAGCTTCGATCAGATGCGTGACTCGCTCGACCGCAGCGGGCTGATGAGTGCGGTCGACGATGCGAACTCCCGGGCCGTGAATCTGCTCACGAGCGATCGGGCCCGCAGGGCGTTTGACCTCAGCGAAGAGCCCGAGGAACTCAAGGACCGTTACGGTCGACACGCCTGGGGTTACCGGGCTCTCCTGGCTCGTCGACTCGCCGAAGCGGGTTGCAGTTTCGTGACCATGGTCATGGAAAATCCCTACGTGTCTGGAATCGATTTTCTGAAGCAGGGGACTTACAACTGGGACTCTCACGCAGTCAATTGCCATCTCTTCGACGATGCCAAGGTGCGTTTGCCCATCTATGACCGGGCCATCACCGCATTGGTGGAAGACATCTACAATCGGGGACTCGACAAGCGAGTGATGCTCGTGGTCACTGGTGAATTTGGCCGGACGCCTCGCATCAGCTCACAGAAGGGGACGCAAACGGGCGTGATGCAGCCCGGACGCGATCACTGGCCGAACGCGATGTCCATGCTGGTCGCTGGCGGCGGCATGCGGACGGGACAGGTCATTGGTTCCACGACTCCCAAGGGAGAAGAGCCAATGGATCGTCCATTGACTCCCAACGACTTGTGGGCGACGGTGTATCATCATCTGGGAATCGATCCGGAGATGGCATTCCCCGATCACTCCGGTCGACCGATGCCGATTCTGCCTTACGGCAGTCCGATTTCCGAACTGCTGTAACGTCCACTCATGGCCCTCGTTGACCTGAATCTCGATCCCAGTACCAGACAGCTGCGGCAGTTTGGGCTGATTGCTGTCGTCGGATTCGCAGCTGCTGCCTGGGCGTGGGGCGGAGATACCCTGGCATTGATCGTTGCCAGCGGGATCGGGGTGGTGTGTGGATTGCTCGGCTGGCTGGCTCCACAATCGTTGAAGTTTCTGTTCATCGGGCTGAGCCTCATCACTTGGCCCATCGGGGTGGTCGTCGGCGAACTGGCCCTGCTGCTGATCTACTTCGGCCTGTTTCTCCCCTTCGGGCTGTTCTTCCGCTTGCGCGGCCGCGATGTGCTGCGGCGGAAGTTGGATCGCAATGCCAGCTCTTATTGGGAAGACCGCCCCTCAGTTCGACCGGCGACCGACTACTACCGACAGTCGTAATGACGTGGCGGCGATTGGCGATGCAGTCGGTGAAATTCCCGGACTGTCGATCCGGTAGCTGCGGGTTCACATTGTGACAACGTTTACCCAGTTTGCCTGGCCTGCGGCGTGTCCGAAGATTCCAGTAATACCACCTGTGCCGGAGACTCTGACTCAAGGAGTCGGGTGGGGGCACCGATAATTGTTAAGCTGGCATGGGACGCCAGCTTCGAGATGCGGAAACGCGTTTCCGAAATTTGTCGACCGGCCGGCTTGGCATGGATGCTGACCGGCGTGTTGACTGGAATTGTGATTCAGGGAAGGATCGTTATGCGCCCTCGACTGCGGCTCTTCACCGGCGAAGAAGACCTGGAACTGGCGTCGACTCCCACGGTGACGATGACATTCGGAGAACTGACGCGAATCCTGGATGACGCCAGCCGTGCCCACCGGGCGTGGCTCAGCGACTTCGATAACGACGACATCCAGGTGCCCGAAGACCTCTACGATGTCCTCGTCGAATACTGGCAGCTCCGCCCGGGCGCCTGACTGAAACAGAAAAAGCCGCGACAGGACCTGTCGCGGCCTTTGTCGTTTCTGGTGGCGTCGATTTATTGGGGACGGGCCTGAGCACCGGCCTTGATGACAAAGGCCTTCGCCTTGGCTTCTTCAGCTTCCGGAATCATGCCGCAGCGCATGCAGATCATGGAAAGCTGGGAGTACGAGAAGAAGTTCTGCGGGTCGAGTTCGCAGACCTTGCGGGCGTGAGCGACTGCTTCTTCGTTGCGTCCCAGTTTCTGTAGAAACACCGCCAGGGCCGAATGGGTATCCAGATGATCTGGAGCAACGGCCAGGATCTCCTGCAGCTTGGCGACAGCACCTTCCAGATCGCCAGCCGACTTCATCGCTACAGCGGCGTCGTACATTTCGTGGGGGGTAGGCATCGGTTCCGTTCCTCAACTTCTGTTGCGATGTCAGGCACCGCTTTGAATTCCTGGGCGAATTCTGGGATGTTCTCACGTCCGCACGAGAGACGCAACCGGATGACAGGACGGATGCCCCAAGTGACGCTCAACTCCGCAGGTTTTGCCAACGAGGCTTCATTGTGATTGATCAGGAGATCCAACAACGGCTGAACTGGGCACTCGACGGGTCCCGTGATGCAGCCGAGTTGGTGCTCACATACTATCAGCAGTCCGATCTGCAGGTGGAAACGAAGGCCGACAGCACCCCGGTTACACTGGCCGATCAAGGGGCGGAGCAACTCCTGCGCGCCCAGATTGCCAGATATTTTCCTCAAGACGGAATTCTGGGGGAAGAGTTTGGCTCGACCGAAGGGACGAGCGGATTCCGTTGGATTCTCGATCCCATCGATGGCACCAAGTCATTTGTGCATGGCACTCCGCTGTTTGGAACGCTCGTCGGACTGCAGCATGCCGGGCGCAGTGTGGCTGGCGTCTGTCGATTCCCCGCACTGGACGAAGTGGTCTATGCCCAGCAGGGGCAGGGCGCCTGGTGGGCCCGAAAAGAGGGCAAGCCTCAGTCCGCACGCGTTTCGAGTGTTGGCACGTTAGATCAGGCGACGTTTTGTTTTACGTCGGTCAATGGATGGATGACGGTCAATCGGCTGCCGTTGTTTGAACAGCTGGTGCAGGCGACACGCATCTCGCGAGGCTGGGGAGACTGCTATGGTCACATGCTGGTGGCCACGGGGCGGGCCGATCTGATGATCGATCCACTCCTCAACGCCTGGGATGCGGCGGCCCTGCTGCCAATTATCCAGGAGGCGGGGGGAGTCTTCATGGACTGGACGGGAGAGTGTACGATTGATGGGGGAAACGGGATTTCCACCATTCCGGAGTTGCGACAGTCCGTACTGGACATGCTGCCCCGATAGAGTGTTCCCCAAGATTCTGTGAGGGGAAAAGTCGATGCAGTTGAATCTGTGCGACACCTCCGTTATCTTTCCCGATCCGCCGTTTCCAGGCGAGCTTTGACAATTGGGATACTCCACTGAGTGTCTCAGATGCAACTATCGAATATTAAGGAAGTTACGGTGCAACCGGTCGTCCGTTCCTACATGGCAAAAAAGGAAGAGGTCCAGCCAGACTGGTTCCTCGTCGACGCGACAGGCGAGATCGTGGGCCGTTTGGCAACACGTATTGCCACAATTCTGATGGGCAAGCACAAGCCAATCTACACCCCGCACGTTGATTGCGGTGACTGTGTGGTGGTCTTGAATGCCAATCAGGTTCGCTTCTCGGGTAAGGCGGAGTCCCATCCGGACAATCCGAACTTCACTCGCAAAATGGCTCAGAAAGAGTACGACTGGTACACCGGGTATCCCGGCGGTCGTAAAGTCGCCACTGCGGCGGAATGGCTGGACAAGCATCCCGAGCGGATTCTGATGGAAGCCGTCCGGCGGATGCTGCCCAAGAAC
>JAGQPW010000029.1:32781-44643 GCA_020426515.1 Planctomycetaceae bacterium
CCAGGCTCAGCAGCCGGTTCCGCTGCCCGAGTATCTGAAGAAGTAATCCTCCTCACAGGGCGTTCCGCGAACGCCCGCCACGAATTCAACGTTCAGTTGGAAGTAGACTATGTCGTCGGAAGAACTGGTTCCCGAAACAGACAATGCCGCAGTGGACAGCCCGGAAGTGGCTGAAAACAGCAGCCCCGAAGTGGTTGAAGGCAGCGAAGATCTCGCCGCTGGTCTGGATATTGGCTCTCAGGCCGTTGCTGGTGGCGAAGAAGCCCCAGCCGAATATCACGAACCAGTGATTCGTGGCAAGATCGACAAGTTCGGGACAGCCTGGGGCACCGGACGTCGCAAGACCTCCGTGGCTCGTGTTCGTGTGACGGAGGGATCGGGCAAGATCACCGTCAATGACCGGGCGTTCGAAGAATACTTCTGCATTGAACGCGACCGCGAACTGATCATGCGGGTTTTGGCCGCGACCGAAGCGACCGGCAAAGTGGACATTGCAATTCGCGTCAAGGGCGGCGGACCAACGGGGCAGACCGGCGCTGTGGTGCTCGGAATCGCCCGCGCTCTGGAAGCCAAGAATCCTTCGCTGCACCACGCGTTGCACGAAGAAGGGTTCCTCACTCGTGACAGCCGCATGGTTGAGCGAAAGAAGTACGGTTTCAAGAAGGCTCGTCGCAGCTTCCAGTTCTCCAAGCGTTAATCCAGATTGCTCCGCCCATCAGACTGGCGGAATACAGAGGAGCTTTCAGTCATGGCACATAAGAAGGGGCAGGGGTCGACGCGGAACGGTCGTGACTCCAATGCACAACGGCGAGGCGTGAAGAAGTACGGCGGAGAAGCTGTTGTCGCAGGCAACATTCTGATTCGCCAGTGCGGAACCAAGTGGCATCCCGGTAAGAACGTTGGCATGGGCAGCGATTACACGCTGTTCGCACTGGTCGAAGGGACCGTGTTGTTCGATCGCAACGGTCGCCGCATCAACGTGGTGCCATCTGCGTCAGCCAACTAGCACGCATCGTTCGTCGAGAGTAGACAGGTGAACAGGGAGACTTCGGTCTCCCTGTTTTCGTTTCAGGGGAGCCATAGGGCTCCCTTTTTTCGTTGGTACGCCGCCATCGTGTCGTTCAACTCATCCTGTCTGCTGGCCTCTTTCCGGCCGGAATGTCCGACGTGCCTGGGTCGAAAGTTACCCATGTTGCCAGGATTCCGCAGGTGGAATGACAGTCATCCCCTTCCAACGCGTTTGGCAATGTTCAATCACTTCAACTGGTTGGAACATCCGCGCCGATATGACGAGTGCAGATGGAGTGATTCATTTGTGGCGAGTGTGAATTTTGTGACGGCGGATGTTGGAAGTCGTCACACCTCACGGGGAACCCTGTGAACAGTTGATAGGAGCGACATCGGATGTCGACCGAGAACAAGCATGAAGCTGATCTGTGCCGCATTGGTATCAATGGATGCCGGTGGCAGCGAATAGTGGCGGCTGTCCTGGGCGTCGTTGTCTTTGCCCAGTCGGCTGGGGCGCAGGCACCTGCATATGGCCCATATACGCCTCCCACTTATGGTGGACCTCCACAATCACGTCCGATGGGGCGGAACCCGACGCACGCCTTTGATGAGCCGGACGAGCCTCTCGATCCTCGAATTCAGGCAATGCTGAAATCGGATCAGAAGCTGGAAGTGATCCATCACCGGAGTCAGCTTGTCATCACGCGAGACAAGGTTCGGCGGATGGCATGGTCAGATCCCGCCATCATTGATGTGGTGCAGTTCTCGGAAAAGGAATTGTCGCTGCTTGGGCTGGGGCTGGGCACGACCGATCTGTGGCTGTGGTTTGAGGACCAGGAAGATCCATTGATGTACACGGTGACCGTCGTCCGTGACCCCAGTCTCGATGAACAGCGGAAAATTGATTACGGGCGCATCGAACGGAAGCTGGCCCTGCTGTACCCCAATAGCAAGGTCTACCTGATTCCGCTTTCCCGTAAGATTATCGTTCGTGGCCAGGCTCGTGACCCGGAAGAAGCTGCCCGCATCATGCAGATTGTCCGAGGCGAAGTGATCGCTCAGGAAGGCAGTCTGTATGGCAACGGGTACGGTGGTTATGGAGGCGCAGGCTACGGTGGTATTGGCGGAGGTGGCATCGGCAACCTCGACAACCTCAATAACCAGAACAACTTCTTCTCCAGCCTGATCGTGGACGAACTCCAGGTTCCTGGTGAGTTCACGATCAACGTTCGCGTGAGAATGGCAGAAATCAATCGTTCTCAGTTGCGACGGATGGGGGTGGACTGGAATGCGGCGATCAACAATGGCCAGGTCGTGCTGACCCAGGCGGCCGGGTTCGCCACGAACCCAGTGCTGACCGGAGTTTTTGACGCTGGTGACTTTCAGGCTGTGATTGATGCGCTGGCCTCAAACGGTACGGTTCGGGTGTTGGAAGACACGCGACTGTCGGTACTGGCCGGGCATCCCGCTTCGTTCATTGCCGGGGGAGAATTCGCCGTTCCGACAATTGTGGGGATCGGTGGAGCCGCTGGGCAGCAGACAAGTTTCCGTGGGTTTGGTACGTCAGTCATTGTTACACCGACGGTGGTCGATCACGACCTCATCCGTCTGCAGATTGTGCCCGAGCTCAGTTCGGTCAACTCCAGCAACTCGGTGAACGGAATTCCTGGAACGAACGTTCGACGTGTTCAGACCTTTGTGGAACTCCGAGAGGGGCAGTCAATTGTCCTGGGAGGATTGTTCTCGCGGCAGGAGAGTGCAGAAAACGCCCGCATCCCGCTGTTGGGTGAGATTCCGATCATCGGGCAGTTCGTGTTCAACGCAAAGAAGGCGACCGAAGACGAATCCGAATTGCTGATCATCGTCACTCCTGAAGTGGTGCGAGCAATGGATCCAGATCAGGTTCCGCCGCTTCCAGGCTGGTATGCGACGCATCCGGACGACATCGACTTCTTCAAGATGAATCGAATTGAAGGCAATCCTGATATGGGCAACTACCAGCTGCTGCCCTACGGCAACGGTCAGGGGTACGGTCAGGACGTGGGATACAATTTTTATAATCCCGCACCGCAAGGTGGGCCGATTGGACCCGCACGGTACACCGATGCCGCCGGCTACCCGAATGCCGGAGGAACGATGCAGGGGGGATACGGGCAGCCAATGAATCAGGGCATGCCGCAACAGCAGTCGATTCCTCTGAACCCGTATCAAATGCAGCCCCAGGGGGGACATTATCCCCAGCAGGGCATGATTCAACCGACTGGAGCAACACAACAGGCTCCACAACAGTCAACCTATCGCGGTGCGGCCCGCAGGTAGGGGGAATGGAAGTTTGACCGCACGACAGATGCGATCGGACTGCCCGGTATGGCCAGTCCGGTCTCGCAGGAGGGGAGTGTCTCCACTGCACCTGGAAACACCTCGTTAACAATGTGACCACGCCTTCGACGGATGTCGAGCAAAGGGGACGCCTCATGTCCAAGACTTGGAAACAACTTTGTCTTGCAGCAATTTTGGGGATTGGCCTGTCATCATCAGGCTGTATGCATACCGGCTGGGGGTGCGGCGCTTGGCGCTCCTGCGGAACGTGCCCACCGTGCGGTAACGCCTGTGGAACTCCGGAATGCGGTGTGGAACAATGCGGCGCCTGTGACCCGGGCTGCGGTGGTTCCTGCGGAAATTTTCTGGCGGACCTCGACTTTGCGCTCTTCGGATGGGCTTGTCGCAAGTCCAACGCCATTCCGGATACCTTGCCTCTGGGCAGTACCGTTCGGGCGCATGATCAGGTCATGCAGACAAATGCCGAGGCTTTTGACTTCGTCATCAATCTGCACGACTTCATTGCCGAGACGGCTCAACTGACACCCGATGGGCGCGACAAGATTCTGGAAATCGCCGCCCGGATGCGGAGCACGCCATTCCCGGTGATCGTGGAACGGTCGTACAACAACTCCGATCCCGAACTGGATGCGTTGCGTCGGAATCTGGTAGCACAAGTTCTGACGGATCTGGGCAACGTCGATGCTCAGCAACGCACGATTGTCTCCACCTCGTACGGACCGGGCTACACCGGGCAACGGGCCGAGCAGATGTACTATCAGCACGTCTATCGTGGTGGGAACAACAACAATAATAATAATAACAACGGCAACAACGGCGGTGGCTTTGGTGGTGGCGGCTTCGGCTTCTAAGCCGTCACTCTGCTGAGCGTGAGTCACGAACTGGCGATGCGGATTCCGTGTCGCCAGTTTTTTTGCGCAGCTTCGACTTACCGGATATGGGCATACCAGCGGGCCAGTCGCTCGGAAGAAACGCCGCAATGCCACAGGAGCACGAACCCCCAGTTTCGGAGCGTCTGTCGGACCACGCCCATGTGTTCCCAGCGACGTGGGTCAACGCCCAGTCGGTTCGAAAGCACAACTCGTCGGCCGTGACGTTTGAGGAGTTTGGAAAATGCGAGGTCCTCCATGATCGGCAGATCGGGGAAACCGCCTGTCGCGTCGAAGATTTCGCGCCGTACAAACAGTCCCTGGTCGCCGTAAATCCATCCGAGGAGGTGCACGCGCAGCGTGTTCCCCCATTCGATCCAGCGATACCGTAGCGCAGGATGTGCAATCCGTTGCTGAAAGCAGCCCCCAACTGCCGCTGGCATCGTTGAGAATGCGGCCTCAATTGCCGACAGACTGCCCGGAGCCAACTGGCAGTCGGCATGCAGGAACAGCAGGATCTCACCACTCGATGCTGCCGCACCGGCATTGAGTTGCCGGGCACGTCCTCGCTCCGAGAGCAGCACATGGTCGGCGATGTTCGCAGCCTCCAATGTGTTGTCGGTACTGCCTCCATCCACAACGATGATCTCACATCGTCCTGCGGCTCGGCAGCTGGCAATGGTTTGCGAGAGACGCGCTGCTTCGTTGAGCGTCGGGATGATGACCGAAATTGTCATCGCCGCTGTTCCTGTTCGACGGCGGCCCACAACTCATTGAGTCGCTTTTCCGACACGGGGAACGCAGTCTTCAATTGCTGAGCGAACAGCGAAATTCGAAACTCTTCCAGCATCCAGCGGTAGTTTTGCAGGGCGGTTGTCGGCTGGAACAGCAGGTTGTCCGGCCAGTTTTTACGCTGCTGGTCGTCCGCAAACACAAGCTTGCGCCAAAACGGGTCGAGCTGTTGCTGAGCCCGCCGGTCCTTCGGAAACCCACCTGTCGTTGCCTTGTCCCAGCGATGCAGCATCCCTTGCAGGTAGCGCGGGTATTGCATCAGCCAGGCCCATGGACACGTGACGAAAAAGTCCTGGCCGATCAGCCAGTCCAGTTGCTGTTGCAGGTCCTGCACCAGCGGCCTCAAGGCCGGAGGATGTTGCCGCGAAAGTATCTTCCGCACGGGGCGCAAGGCATCCAGCAGAGGCTTCACAAACGCCACCAGATCCTGCACTGCGACAGTCAACTGATTGCGTCCCTTACCAACCGCCTGCTCCCACTGAATGGCGGTACGAGGCAGTTCCTTCATGCCCGTCAGGCAGCGTTCGGCGATCCGCCATTCGAGCTGTGAACGAAAGACCGTTCCGGTGGGCAACACGCTCGCCTGCACAAGCAACTGCTCAAGCTGTGGGAACCACTTGAGTTGGTCTCGAATGCGCTTGTGCTCCTGCAGCAGGAACAGTCGGATCAGACTGCGTCGGGTCTGACGCTCGGCGATCTCCGGGCGATCCGCCAGTTTCAATGCCACCGAGTCCATCGCATCCACGAGCATCGGATATCCGCGCACGGTCACGCCCTGCCGCTGGAACTCAACGAACTCCGGGAGTTCAAGTGCGACCCAGCTGGTGATTCCCGCCCGATTCCAGCGATCGTCTTCGACCGTCGCGAGCGTGGACGCCGTCTGATTCCCCAACTCCTTCTCCAGCGTATTCAAATCGCGACCGCGCGCCAAAACCTTGCCGCCGGAGTCAACGATGCGGAGATTGAACACCAGGTGAATTGGAAGACGACTCAGCTCAAACGCTTCAATCGGAATGTGTTCGCCAGACATTCGCCGCAGCACGCGGCTCAATTCCGAGAGCAGCTCACCTTGTTGAAACTGAAGTTGTGGAACCACTTCTCGGGCTGTTTCCGGCACCGGTACGAAGTGCATTCGCAGCTGCTTGGGCAGCGTCTTGATGAGCGCGCCGACCTTCTCTTCCAGCAGTCCGGGGACAAGCCACTGCAAGTGACGAGGCGAAAGTTGCCCCAACGCTTCCCGTGGCACAATCAGCGTGACGCCATCCTCTTCATCCCCTGGTTCCAGGTGGTACTCAACCGGGAGTGTCAGCGTTCCCAGTTGCAGTTCATCTGGGAACGCATCTTCCTCGGGGGCAGCATCGGGGTCGATCAGCAAGTCATTCCGCGAGAGAAACAGCCGCCGCGGATGTCGCGATTCCTCTTCGCGCCGCCAGACTTCAAAGCTTGGCCCATCGAGCACGCTCTCCGGAAGTCGCTCGTCGTAGAAGCGATACTCCGCTTCCTCACCAACAAACAAACTCCCCTGACGCAGCTTCGCCTGCCAGTCTCCCAGTTCTTCCTTCACCTGCTGATTGTGAACGAAGAATGGCGCGCTCGCCTTAAGATATTCTCCCTCCACAAGCGCATGCTGAATGAACATCTCACGCGCTTTGACCGGATCGATTGGTCCCAATCGACACCGCCGACGCGGCACCACTGGCAAGCCAAACAGCAGTACTTTCTCCCATGCCATCGCCGCCGAGCTTTGGCTGTGCCAGTGCGGCTCGCTGTGCGTTCGTTTGACGAGGTGCGGCGCGAGTTGTTCAATCCATTCCGGCTGAATCGGCGCCACCATGCGAGCGTAACGCTTTGTGGTTTCCACCAACTCGGCCGCCATGATCCACTTGGGCTTCGTCTTGAAGCCAACCGATCCTGGCCACAGAAACAGCTTGTTCCCGCCGCCCCCTTCGTACTCATGCGTTTCGCCCCGCAGCGCGACGTTTGAGAGCAGCCCGGTCAGCAGGGCCCGGTGAATCGCGTCACTCCACGCACCCGTTTGAGCGTCGCTGGGTTTCAACTCCGCGAGATTGGGACTGCGACGCGGCCCCGGTCGAATGTCGCAGTCGATGACAATCTGCCGCAACTGTCGTTGCAGGTCCCGCCATTCCCGCATGCGGTTGTACGACAGGAAATTCTGATGACACACTTTCCGCAGCTTGCCACTGGTCAGCCTATTGTCGAGTTGATTGTAGAAGTCCCACAACTTCAACAGCGACAGAAAGTCGGACGACTCATGCGAAAACTTGATGTGCGCGTTGTCCGCCGCCTGCTGCTTGTCGACCGGTCGCTCTCGCGGGTCACGCAGCTCCAGTGCCGATGCAATAATCAGCACTTCTTCCAGGCACTGCTCATCCGCCCCGGCAATGATCATGCGGCCAATCCGTGGATCGACTGGCAGCCTCGACAAGGCATGACCAACATCGGTCAGCGTGTCCGTCTCATCAATCGCTCCCAGCTCATACAGGGCTTTCAGGCCTGAACGAATCGCTGTGGGGCTGGGAGGATCGAGAAACGGAAAGTCCCGCACGTCTCCCAGATGGAGCGATTTCATTTGTAGCAGCACAGAGGCCAGATTGCTCCGCTGGATTTCCGGCGATGTAAACTGATCCCGACCCGCAAAGTCCTCGGCACTGTACAGCCGAATGCAGATGCCGGGGGCGATACGCCCGCAACGTCCCTTACGCTGTTCCGCCGATGATTGCGACACCGGCTCTACTGGCAATCGTTGCACTTTGGACGTCGGCGAAAATCGACTGATGCGGGCCAGTCCCGGATCGACGACATAATGGATGCCCGGCACGGTCAGTGACGATTCAGCTACGTTGGTCGCGACGACAATTCGGCGATGCGGATGGGGCTGGAAGATTCGCTGCTGTTCTCCCTCAGACAGGCGTCCAAACAGTGGCAGAATTTCAGTGCCTCGCCCCGGCAGGTCTCCCGCGAACGATCGTCCGCCGAGCACGCGGGCTGTCTCGCGGATGTCTCGCTCCGTCGGCATGAACACGAGGATGTCGCCACTCCCTTCCATGGCGAGCTCTTCGCACGCATCGGCCGTCGCCCGCTGCCAGTCCACTTCGCCATCGTCATCGTCGTTGAGAACCGGAGGACGATACCGAACTTCCACCGGGTATGTTCGCCCGCTCACTTCAATAATCGGAGCGGGCTTCCCGTTGCTGGCGAAGAAGTCAGCAAACCGTTCGACATCCAGCGTCGCCGACGTGATGATCACACGCAGGTCGGGACGCTGCGGCAAACTCCGTTTCAGGAAGCCCAACAGGAAATCGATGTTCAATGAACGCTCATGCGCTTCGTCGATAATCAGCGTGTCGTACTGCGCGAATGGAACCCCTGCGGATTGACGGCCGGGTTTCTGTCGCGGCCCTTTTCCTTTTTGCTTGCGCGGTCGTCGCGAATGGGATTGCCCCTGCGTTTCCGCCAGCAGAATGCCGTCGGTCATCAGCTTGACGTACGTGTGGGGCGAAGTGACATCGGTAAAGCGAATCTTGAAGCCGACCCCCGTCCCCAGCGGCGTTCCGAGCTCCTCAGCAACACGTGTGGCGACGGAGCGGGCAGCGAGTCGTCGAGGCTGCGTGTGTCCGATGAGCCCATCGATTCCGCGCCCCAGTTCGAGACAGATCTTTGGGAGCTGCGTGGACTTCCCCGACCCCGTCTCGCCGCAGATGACCACCACCTGATGGTCACGAATCGCCGCCGCGATTTCGTCCTTGCGGGCCACAACTGGCAAGTCCTCGTCGTACTTGATTTCGGGGAGCAGTCGAATCCGGTCCGCTCGACGCTGCACCGATGCTTCCAGATCCTGTTTTACTCGCTCCAGACTGCGGTCAAACGGCTTTCCTTCGCGTTGCAGCCTCTCAATGCCGCTCAACCCGCCGCGCAGCATACCCCGGTCGCAGGCCATCGCCTGCGGGAGCAGGTCCCAGAGTGGTTTGAGTTCAGTCGACATTTTTCAGCGAAATTCAGTGGACCCGCGTTGTAGCGGGTCATCGCAGGAGACGCCATTCCGAAACCGCATGCAGGTGGACCGGGTTGTATCAGCACTCGGGCTATTGTGTCGGAATTCAAGAGAACAGAGGCCTGGCGGCACTCGGCTCGCGAGTTGCAGTTCCCGTCGCGGACCCGGTAAGTTGGATCGAGGTTCGCTGATCACTACTCAACACGGAGCCAGTCATGCTGCATCGTTCGCTGCCAGCTCTTGCCCTCCTGTTCGCCTCCACGCTCCTCGCTGCGGAACCGGTCCCGCTGGGGCGGTCGCTGGAGGTCTTTGTTGATGACCATCTCGTGGAAGCGATGCAGGGCTCGGTCGGTCGTGTGGTCCATGAACCGCAGGCTCAGGAAGTGGTGCTGGTGACGGACAAGCCCTGGGAGGGAAACACCTGCGCGTACTACACGGTCTTCCAGGATGGTGACCGCTACCGCATGTACTACCGTGGCTCCCATGCCGATGAGCAGACGAAGAAATCACAGCATCCGGAAGTCACCTGCTATGCCGAGAGCACCGATGGCATTCACTGGACGAAGCCGGAACTGGGCTTTTGCGACTGGAACGGATCGACGGCCAACAACATCGTCTGGAATGGCATCGGCACGCACAACTTCACACCGTTCAAGGATGCCAATCCCAAGGCTCCGCCGGAGTCGCGTTACAAGGCGATTGCTTCCGGGGCGGGTGTCGGCAAGGGGCTGTACGTGTTTCAATCGCCCGATGGACTGCATTGGGCGCTCATGAGTGAAAAGCCGGTCATCACCAGAGGGGCATTCGATTCGCAGAACCTCGCATTCTGGGACCCCGTCAGCGGCAAGTACCGCGACTATCACCGCACCTTCACCAACGGAGTACGGGCGATCATGACCTGCACTTCGGATGACTTTGTGAACTGGACGGAACCAGTCCTCCTCACTTACCCGGAAGGAACTCCAGACGAGCATCTCTACACAAACGCGATTCGACTGTATCCGCAGCGTCGACAGATTTACCCTACGGCCCCGCGGCTCTTCCTGGGCTTCCCGACGCGGTATCAGCCGAAAACGAGTCAGGTGGAGCCGATCCTGATGAGCAGCCGAGATGGGCAACACTTCCAGCGCTTCGACAAGGCGATCATCCCCATCACCGCTCCGAGTGAGCGGGATGGTAACCGCAGCAACTACATGGCTAACGGTCTCGTCACTCTTCCCGGAAGAGAAGGGGAGTGGTCAGTGTACGCCTCGGAATCGTACTACGATGGGCCCGACAGCCGCCTGCGCCGCTTTTCCTTCCGCCTGGATGGGCTTGTTTCGTTGCGGGCCGATGAGCAGGGAGGCGAAGTGATCACCCGGCCGTTCCATTTTGAGGGAGATCAACTCATTCTCAACTACGCCACTCGCAAGGGAGGCTCCATTCGCGTTGAGCTGCAAACGGCTGAGGGGAAAGTGATTGCCCCATTCGACCTGGAGTCCTGCCATCCGTTGGAGGGAGATGACACCGCCGCCGTCGTCAGCTGGAAACTCGGCGACGGATTGATTCGCCACTCGAGCGAACCGGTCAGGCTGCGGTTTCGGCTAAAGGACGCGGACCTGTATTCGCTGCACTTCCGGCTGCTGGAGTAGTCACGGTCGAAATTCGGAGGGCGGCCGCCGCTCCGCTCGCCGGAAACTCGGGTCTATGGCCCTTCGAGAAGTTCAACGTCTCCGGTCGCGCAACTGGGGCGGGAAATGTGGTACTCCGTCACGATCTCTCCCCCGATCAGATGCTCCTGAATGATCCGCTCCAGCACCTCGGGATGGCAGGAGTGGTACCACACCCCTTCCGGATAGACGACTGCAATCGGTCCCTGTTCGCACACCCGCAGGCAGTTGGCTTTCGTCCGGAAAATTCCGCCCGCACCGGTCAGCTTGAGTTCGTTCAGCCGGTTCTTGAGATAGTCCCAGGCGACGAGACTCGCCTCCTTGTCGACACACTTCGGCTTGGTCTGATCGCAGCACAGAAAGATGTGCCGCTTGATGTCATGGACACCCAGTTGCTGGGCAATGGATTGAAGATCGGCAGGCATACGAACAGCTCAAAGGGCAATTTCGGACAGGCGAAGCACCATCATAGCAGGCTGAACTCAGTTCTCACCGCCGTCTACGTGGCCAGTTTTTTGCCCTTCTCGCTGATGGCGAGGCAATCATCACAACGAAGGCTCGTTGCGGGGTGAAGGTGGCCGACAGGCCGGATGAGGGGAGCAAGCGACGACCACAAGGACACCTTCACCCTCGGCTCCTTCCCCGCAGGCAAATCTCAGTCAATATGAACACCGTCGCCCGTGGGAGTGGGGAGCACGCGTTGTGAATTGGCGTTCGATCTGCGAGATCATCATCCTGAATTGCAGGCAAACTCTGTTCACTTTCAAAACCGCCCACGGTCCGCCAGAATCAGTGTTTGGGGGCATCGGCCCGGTTGATCTATTGAATGCAAGCGAGAGACGGAAGTCATGGCGATTAAGGTTGCGGCGTTGGCCTCGGAAGCGTTGTCAGAATCAGATGGAATTTTGCGGCTGGCCCCGAACTGGGTTCCCCGCTCGTTCCTGCAGCCGGGACGCCGGTTGAAGCTGCACCCCGATGATTACTACGCCCTCGGCATGCATCGAGGCGGCATCGATGAACGCTGGTTCGGCTCCACCACTGAAGCCGCCAACGACAACCGCAACTGGGACGAAGGCCTCTCCTACGTGGTCGCCGGCGGAGAAAAGTTCCTGCTGCGTGATGTGGTTTCCGAACTCAAGGGCGAGATCATCGGCGACGACATCTGGAACAAGTACGGCAAGTGGCCCGTCTA